>CBDVDB010000094.1:0-7653 GCA_965372625.1 uncultured Nitrospinaceae bacterium | reverse complement strand
GACTCCAGGAAACCTGAAGTCGGCCTCCAAGCCACAGGATGAACGGCTGTCGATGAAATAGATAATATTTCATCGCTTTACTTAGCATTACGGGCAAGGGAACCTTCGGGTTCCCTTGCTTTTTTTTTGGGAGGGGGTCGAGTGCTATCTTGAAGCCGCTTTTTGAAATATTCTGTTGATGAAACTTAATGTGTTTTAAGTTATCATTTTGCTGATAAATTGAATGGTTTTCCCGCCTGCTGAGCGTCTTGGATATTTCAAATAATATGGTTAAGCATTTTAATAAGTTATTGATTTTATTCTTGGTTATTGCCTTCACGGAGGCCCCCGTCCAGGCGGGAGACAAAACGGCGGATGGGGAGATGGGCTCCCTGGCCCGTCAGGGGCGTCCCTTGTTCCTGCATTACTGTGCCTCTTGCCATGGGGTATCCGGCGACGGGGACGGATACAACGCGGAACTATTGGACAAGGAACCGGCGGAATTATCAGACTTGGAATTTATTTCCAAGAAGAAGGACAGCCAGATTTACCGGGTGATTAAGTTTGGAGGGCAAGGGGTCAAGAAGTCTTCTTTGATGCCGCTATTCGGCCACACACTGTCTGAGGAGGAAATCTGGGCCCTGGTCGCCTATGTCCGTCATCTGGCCGGGGATAAGGCGCATTCAGTCACTCTTCCCCCGGATACCCCCAAAACCCGCCCGGCCAGTCCACTCCTCCCGCATGATTCTTTGCAGGTATTCAGCCAATGGTTTTCAAAAAACGGGAAAAATCAGTCGCTGATCGACCAGGGGGAAAAGCTTTTCCGAAAAAAGATGAGTTGTTTCGCCTGTCATCAACTGGATGAAGAGGGAGGCGTGGTGGGGCCCGATCTTTCCCGGGCCAGTTTTTTATATACTCCCGAGTGGATTTTTACCTGGATAGGAAATCCTCAGGGCGTCAAACCCAAAACTAAAATGCCCAATGTAGGTTTGAATAATGAAGAATGCCGGGCTGTAACCGCTTTTCTGGACAGTCTCAAGGGAGAAGGGATCAAGCAGGAATGGATGGTTTTTCTGGATACGCCGGGAGATCCTGAAAAAGGGAAACAACTTTTTTCAGATGCAGAAGGTAAGGCCAACTGCGGAAAATGCCATAAGGTGAACGGTAAAGGAGGGAAGGTGGGCCCTCCATTGAGTTTCGTGGGTTCCAGCCGGACCCAGGCCTTTCTGCTGGAATCCATTTTAAATCCCAAGGCGGTGATCACTTCGGGTTACTCTTCCATATTGATCCTGACCAAAAAGGGGAAATTTATAACCGGCGTGAAGGTGAATGAGGACGACTCTTCGATTGACCTGATGGATAAGGAGGGGAATGCGTTGCATATCCCGAAGAGTGAGATTAAGAAATTTAAAACCCAGAAAATTTCCTTCATGCCGGGAAACTTTAAAGACATCCTTTTCCAGGATGAGGTCCGCAACCTGCTGGCTTATCTGAGAACCCTCAAAATCCCCAACTGACTCTCCACCGATTACGACCTGATCTTATTCCAATGTCATCAGCAACCAGCTTGAGATGGCTTTCCGGGTTCCGGTTTCTTTGACATTGCCGTCCCAGGCATTGATGGCGATGGGAACGGTTTTTCCCGTTTCGAATTGAATATCATGATCCTTGTCAGAGGTGGTCAGTTTCCGTTTCATGACCAACTGGTATTGCCCATACCGGAAAATGACTTTGGATTGCACCTGCTGGCTGGATTCAGGATGCGCCGCGATCTGTTTCAAACCTTTGCCGGTTAATTCGGAAACCTGGTTGGGATGGGATTGCCATTGCCAGAGATTGACCGGATGGCCTGCATCGCCATTGAGGAAATAAGGCCACGCGCTATCAGCGGTCGTTGTGACCGGGAATTGGATGGCGATGGCATCCGGATATTTCTGGGGTTGCGGCGCCTCGGCGGGTTCTTCCTCTTCTCCCGGTTCCAGCTGGAGTTCGGGAGGTAACGGCGGCGGCGGGGACTCCTCAACTTGGGTGACGGTTTTTAAAATGGGGTCGAAGGTGGGATCATCCCACCGTAGTTTGAACGCAATTTCATCCCCGTTGTGAAGGGCCTGCACCAGAACGCTGTCCACCGTCGGATAATAAAGTTTTTCCTCCTGAAGGATTTGACCGCCCAATGGGATATAAAAAGAAGGCGCGGAATCCCACAGTTTATCCTCCGGGTTCACCGGTAACGCCCCTTCCACCTTGCCCGCTTTAATTTCCCAGGCGACTGCCGGTTTTTTTGTGTTGGCCAGGGTGGTGACGTAATGAACGACATCCCAAATTGTCTTATCGGGATAAAAACGCTTGGAATGCCGTGGCATGGCTGTGGTGGACAAGCCTGTCCGGATGGTGAGGAAGAGATCCTTGGGTGTACTTCCCCGCCGGAAGGTCCAGGGTTGGGTCAGGTTTCTGGGACGAATGGCATCCGATTCAATGTCGACCGTTTTCTTGGTGGATTCCCCATCGCCCCGGCCCTTTAAGCCATGACAGCCCGAGCAGGTTTTCAAAAATAATTCTTTCCCCCGTGCCAGACTTTGATCGTCAAACGGCGGCGGCGGCTCGACCTTGATCAGTTTATGAGTTTTCCCTTTTTTCTTGAACTTGGCAAATTTTTTGGAAAGGGTTTTTAAATACAGCACGAGACTTTTTAAATCGACATCCGGAAAATGTTTCCATGAGGGCATGGTGGTGCGGGGCATACCGCGAACCAGCATTTGATACAAATCGTCGTCGGTGGGAATTTTTCCAAAAGGGGTCGTCCGGAATTTATACTGGCCTTTAATGAAATTGCGCGGGCGCGGACTGGAATAAAATGCCGAGACGCCTTTACCGCTGGCATCCTCGGCATGGCAGAACACGCATTTTTCCATATAGACCAACTTGCCGCGTTCCACGGAAGGCTCTGCCGGCGGATTGGGGACCGTTGGGTTCTTCACGCTTTCGAAGATGTATAAAATGACCTGCCATGCCTCATCTTGCGAAAGGGTGCCTTCCCAAGCCGGCATGGCGGATTCCCAGGGTTGAAAATCACTGGGCAAATCTTTGGCGCCCTTCATGATTCTCCAGAAGAAATAGCTCTCCGATTTGCCATCAGCAATGGCCTGATTGAAATTCGCCGGCGGTGGGAAAAACCGGTCGCCAAACAACCCCCGCCCATCCATTAGATCGCCGTGACACAAAAAACAGCGCTTAAAATAAGTTACCCCTCCCTTCTTAATGTTTTCCTTTAACTTGATGGAGTCCTTACGGAGGGGATTTTGGAGGTCTTTAAGCTGAATTTCCTGATTTTGGAGACTGAGGGTTTCCGGTAAATCCGAAGATTTTGGAGGAGTGAAAGCCAGGGAAGGGGACAGGGGAGCCAGCACCCCAACCAAGCCGGCAATAAACCCGGCCTGGATCCATTTCCGGGCAAGTTTTCTGGCATTGATTATATTTGTAGTCAGCACGAAGCCTGAATGAAATTAATGAATGGATCCCGGAGCCCGGGCATCTTTTTTGATCCGTCCCGACTTGATCGTTTCGTAAAAGGGCCGGGTGACCGCATCACCGTCAAATTCGAAATCAAGATTGATCGTTTCTCCTGCGGAAACCGTGATCTTTTTGGACTGTATTTTCATCAGAAAATGCCAGGCGTTGACCTTGTATTCACCGGGGGGGATATTATCGATTTTGTAATTTCCACTCACTGGGGTTTTAGAGTAGTAAGGGTTTTGAACCCGGTAACCCCAAGTCTGCATGAACTCGTGCATGCCGCAGATCATCTGGAAGATTTTATAATTCTTTTTGAAAACCACCTTGCCCTCGGAAATCTCTTCGGCCGGGATGGGGATATTCAGGAGAATTTTGCCCTGTTTTTTCTGGTAAACCTGGCTGTTGTGCATGACGGCATCCTGATTGTCCACAAAGAAAGTTCCACCCTGCCGGATGACGTTGACATCCGGATCGAATTTACAATTTTCGGAGATAATATTGATCGATTTGTTAACGAAAGGTTTACCGGCCTCAACCTTTTCCAGGGAAATAACGACATCTTTCAATCCCCGCTGTTTATTTATAATAAAGTCGAAAAGGACCCGGTTCATATTATCGTCCGTATCGATTTCGGAGCACATGTCCAAGTTTGGGAACAAAACGAGATGGTACACCCGTGGTTGCGGAATTCCCCCTTTTAATGTGGTCTTTCCCTGCAAGGTCCCGCCATTTTTAACTTCTATTTCCTGGTAGGCCCAAACCTGTGTGCTCAGAGTCCAGATAACAACAGTCAGGGCAATTTTCAAAAACAGTTTGGCCATTTTCATGTGCTTTCACTCCCTAATCTACGAGACTCGGTCCCCTTAATAGTTGTGTTGCGGTTTACTTTTTCGATACCTGAGTCGCCAGTTCTGTGAAATTAAAATTTACCTGCGTCACGTTTTTTCCGATTTCTATTTTCTGCGACTCTTCCCCCAGCGATTCGTGCCATATCTTGAGCTTGTATTTCCCCGGTGGGACGTCTTTCATTTCGAAGGCGCCATCCCCTTGAGTCACCACGAAATAGGCGCTGGGCGTGACCACAATATAGGCCTCCATCCAGCTATGAAGATCGCAGGAAACCTTGACAATCTCCGATTCCTCCATTTCCTGGGAATAATCCAGCCCAGGTAAAAACATAATATTAATCGGATCGTTATCAAACGAATAGGTATGGATGTTGTGATTAATCGGATCGCTGTTCAAGATATTCAATTCAGAGTCCTTGGGCACGGCCAGAACATGCGGCAAGTAGGAGCATTTTTTCTGGTCGAGGGTATAAGTTCCAAGTTTAGCCTTGGCCTTTTTGATCTTTTTGCCCTCGAGCCAAACCACCACATTCTTAACTCTTTGATTTTCAAGGATTAAAGACTCTCCCTGAATTTCCGGCCCACAAACTTTCTTAAATTTCCCGGTTTTATGGACAGCGGTCGGCGGAGCCTTGCCCGTAAACTTGATTTCCCCCTTGATGGTTCCTGCCAGTACCGGGAGAGCCAGAAAAAGGAGCGAAAATGTAGCGAAAATTGATTTAAACATCTTAATAATTAAGTGGTTTAAAGAGTTTCAGCGGAATCATATATCAATCCAGTTCCAAGTTCAAGTACCACTTAAAACAGTTGAAAGAGGAATTTTCCAATACCAGCTCCTACCCCTTTGGAATTGTTTCCTCTTAACATATTAAGTTTCCCAGATTAACTCCCGGTTAATGAGAAATGAAATTACGTTAATAAGAGGGTTGAAATATTTAGCTTTCCAAACTTATTCGTCTATCTTAAAATAAACGTAACATGCCACTTTTAAGACCCCAAAAATCATGAATTTATTCCCTAAAAGAGGCCCCGAATGAGAAAAATTTTCTTCACTCTCCTTGTATCTTTTGTTCTGGCAGGTCCGGCCGGGGCGGCCAGCCCTAAAGCTGGAGATTCCGCGCCTGATTTTTCCTTGAGTTCCATCACCAACACAAAAATCACCTTGAGCGAATTAAAGGGCAAGGTGGTCCTGATCGGGATGTTTCATATTTGTGTGCCCTGTATGAACCAGGCGATGGAATTCGAAAAAGTCCGAAAAACGTTGGATACTGATAAACTGGTTATTATGGGAATCAACACCAGCGGGGATTCCAAAGAAGCTGTTGAGAAATATCTGGCCGGATTTCCCCAGCCGGTTCATTTCCCTTACCTGTTGGATCCTGACCTGACGGTTCACAAGGCCTATACCCAAAGGGATATGCCCACGGTGCTGATCATCGACTCCAAAGGCCTTATCAAGGCTCGGAGTCCTGCCGTGGGGGCGGATCAACTGGTTCCCTATCTCAAGAAATTGCTCTGAATTTTATAAGACCCCATCTATAGTATTCCGCCCGGTCCGGCAGGCCGTGCTTGTTGCGGGGAGGTGATTTGAAAATAATCCGAAACGACTCTCGAGTTCTTACTTCTTTCCATAAAGCCCTGCTTTCTCTCTTCATTTTTTTGCTGGCCATGATTCCCACTCAACTATGGGCATTTGACTGGCGATATGAAGGGCGCTTCCGCGCCGGTTCCCAGATTCTGTTCGATCCCCCTCCTCAAGATTATTCCCGTTACGATAATGAAGTGGAATTGAGGAACGGTCTGGTCGGTTCCCTGTTCGAAAAGGACGGCCACTTATTCGATTACGAAGTGGTGGGTGATTTGCTCTATACCGGCGGTGTTCGGGAGGAAATCGGTTTGGTGGAGGAATACGATGCTGAACTTTTCCGCGGCTGGGTCCGGTATGAGAAGGATAACTTCAAAATTCGCGGCGGCCGTCAGCAAATTCTTTTCGGAGCCGCCTCCCTGTTCCGGCCACTGGGATTTTTCGATACCCGGGTGGTCTCCGGAATCATCCCGATTACGCGGGGCGTCGATGGCGTGCGATCGACTTATTTTCTGAGCGATATCTCCTCGGTTCAGGGTTGGGCGATACCCGCGGAAATCGGGAACCGGGCTATATTAGGAATACGGGGCGAAGGCAACTACGGTCCCATCGAGGCAGGGCTCGTTTATCAATATCATCCAGCCACCGATCTTATTTTTCTGTCGGATCATGATTTGGAAATGTCCCAAATAGGGTATCACCTTAAGGGAGAGAAAATCATAGGCTATTGGCACGAGAGCCGATTAGATATACAGCATGATCAACCGGGCGATCCTTTAAGGTTTGATACTGTCTTCGGTGTCGATTACACTTTTAACATAGGGCAAGGCCTGCACGTTCTGCTGGAATATTTC
Organism: uncultured Nitrospinaceae bacterium; assembly: GCA_965372625.1. Taxonomy (GTDB): domain Bacteria; phylum Nitrospinota; class Nitrospinia; order Nitrospinales; family Nitrospinaceae; genus SZUA-226. The sequence continues at coordinate 874 of CBDVDB010000094.1, read as the reverse complement.
CTCAGGACGCAGGAGGAGGGATTTACCAACACCGATTTGAAACAGGACCGGACCATTCAAGTCATGGGTTTGCAACTGGATCAGCCGGTGGGAATTGACGTCGTCTGGCGCGCGTTTTTCTTTTTCGACTTGAGTGATCAGAGTTTTCAGTTTGTTCCTCAAATCGAATACAACATAACGGGCCAGTTTTATTTATATGCCCTGGCGCGGATCGGGGGCAGTATCAATGGCGATAACAACACCGGACGTTTGTTCCGGGAATCCCCATTTTTTTATACGGGAACCGAATCCAGCGCCGGCATTACTCTAATCATATATATCTGAGAGACCCTATGCTAGTTATTGATCATATATCGAAAGTGTACCGGGTGGGAGGGCAGGATTTCACCGCTCTCCGCAATATCAGCCTTGAAATTGAGGAAGGGGCTTTCATGTCGATCGTCGGGCCCTCCGGTTCCGGCAAAACGACCCTGGTGAATCTGATGGGAGGATTGGATAAACCCACCTCCGGGGAGATCCTTTTCAAGGGCAAATCTCTGAGCAAGATGGATCGTAATGAGTTGGCTGCCTACCGGAGGGAGAACATCGGTTTTATTTTCCAATCCTACAACCTGCTGCCAGTCTATAATGTTTACGAAAATGTATTGTTTCCGCTGTTGCTGAACGATGTGAAGGAATCGGTCGTCCGGGAAAAAGTCAGGTCCCTGATCGATCAGGTTGGGCTGACGCCCCAAATCGATAAAAAACCCACCGAACTTTCAGGCGGACAGTGCCAGCGCGTGGCCATCGCCCGCGCCCTGATCAAGGATCCCGCACTGGTTCTGGCGGACGAACCCACCGCCAATCTGGATGCTGAAAACTCTTACCATATTCT
>CBDVDB010000093.1:0-7679 GCA_965372625.1 uncultured Nitrospinaceae bacterium | reverse complement strand
CGTCATGCCAAAGATAATAACCCGTTAACACGGGCAGATATAAAATAAACAAAACTGTAAAGAGGAGAGTCAGATAATATTTATTTTCCCAAAAGGAAAGATTTTTGAATCTTGAAAACCCAAAACCAACCATATCCCTCCCAATTTTTTATCCTACAGGTTCAACTGCGTTGGCCCTCTTAACCCTCGGCCCGAAAAGCAACCAACGGTCAACGTCTTTTGGAATACTAATGGATTTCCGGTGGGATGGAAAGCGGATATAAGATAGATCGCGCCTGAAATCGCGTCTCCAGGCTAATTTCAGGACCCTCAAATGCTGAAGATAAAACCCTTTTATTAATTGGCGGGTTGATCAACAAAGGAAAATTTGAACAAATTCATAAAATTTTGTATTATGTTTCATCAAAAAATAAATTACCTTTTATTTTATAAGGATTTATTGTTTTAAATGACTGACTCCAAAAATATTAAGCCGTTGATTTCAGTAGTGGTTCCGGTTTATCAGGAAGAACCCTGTATTCGCCCTTTTTTGCAACGGATTGAACCGGTTTTGGAAGCGATTGGGCCCTATGAGATCATTTTTTGCACGGATCCTTCTCCGGATCAAACCGAAAAAGTGATTGGGGAAGCCATTGAACGGAACTCCAATATCAGCATGCTGGTTTTCAGCCGCCGGTTCGGCCAACCTGCGGCAACCATGGCCGGAATATTAAATTGCAATGGTGAAATGTGCGTTGTCATCGATGTCGATCTGCAGGATCCGCCTGAGGTGATCGGCGATCTTTATAAAAAAATCAAAGAAGGGTATGAGGTGGTGTTTGCCAAGCGGCGGACTCGCAAAGGAGAAAGCCTGATCAAACGGTTTATTTCTTACTGGGGTTACAGAATTATTCACTCCATTTCCGAGGTTAAGATTCCTGAGCATGCCGGGGATTTCCGGATTATCACGCGCCGGGTAATCATTGAACTGGGGAAGCTGAAAGAATCGCATGGGTTTTTTCGTGGATTGGTTGCTTTGGTGGGATTCAAGCAAACCTATGTCGAATATAACCGGGAAAAAAGGGTCCATGGAAAGGGAAAATATAACCGCTACCTGGGTTCCCTGAAAATAGGGTGTAACGGACTGGTCGGGTTTTCCAACTTTTTATTGGGCTTGTCATTTTTGATTGGATTGGTATTGGCGGCAGGCAGTTTCTTTATAGTATTGTATATGGTTGTTACCAAATTGATTTTTAATTACCCCTATCCTCTGGGAACCCCCACCATCATCAGTTTAATTCTCTTCATGGGAAGTGTGCAGCTGATATCGATTGGGATATTGGGCGAATATATCGGTCGAATTTATGATGAGGTAAAGGGACGGCCTCAATACATCATTGACAAAAAAGTCAATCGGGATGAATCCTCACCCGTGGAAGAGAAAGTTAAGATTGTTGCCTGAGCCTTTCATTATTCGACCGATGATATCACTTTTCCCTATTAAACATTTCCACTGTTAAATACACTATTTTATTAGTGCATACCTCAGGATGTCAGCCTTCAAGCAAATATTACGATTGTATGATTTTGGCTGGTGGCCAAAAATCCGGACATGTCAAAGATGGTATTGCGGAACCCCTTATGAATATGTTGAAACCTTTGTTCCTGAAAAAGGAGTTGTTGTCGATCTGGGGTGCGGTTGGGGAATGTTCGCAAATCTAATGGCGATCCTGTCCCCGGACAGAAAGGTGGTTGGGGTGGACCTGGATGAGACGAAGATGACCTGGGCGCGAAAAACCATTCCGCGGGGTCCCAAAAATGTTGAGTTTCTGGTCAGGGACCTGACTTCTATTTCCCTGGATAAAGTTGACGCGATTGTGTTGTACGATGTTCTGCACCATCTGGATGAACCTTCTCAATTAAAAGTTTTGTCGGAATGCTTTGAGAAACTGCCGGATGGAGGAAGATTGATATTAAAGGAAAATGACGTGGTGCCTTTTTGGAAATTGATGGTATCGCACCTGGTGGAGGCCATCGCACTGGGTTTTAATATCACATTAAGCAAAAGAATTCTTTTTCGAGGCAGGGAGGCTTGGATTGCAATCCTGAAAAACTGTGGTTTCCATATCTGCCATGAAGAAGCCATCGACACTCTGTATGGATTTATCGTTCCTCATTCCTTATTCGTATGTGAAAAACGGACTGGCTCTTAAAGGATCGGGTGGTGCGGGCGAGGCAAGTTTGTTTGCGGGCTGACGGGGATCGACAATTCCAGGGTTTTATTTTTCTCATAGGATTCTATGAAATTTTTTGTGACCGGTGGCGGAGGTTTCATTGGCAGCAGCCTGGTTGATCGCCTGTTAAGCCAGGAACATGACGTGGTCGCTTACGACAACTTTTCCAGCGGTTTTGAGGAATTCCTCGCGCAAGCGAAGCAGAACGTCCGGTTCCAATTAATCAAGGGAGACCTTCTGGAATCTGAAGCCCTGGCCACGGCCATGCAGGGCTGTAAATTTGTTTTTCATTTGGCCGCAAATGCCGACGTTCGCTTCGGAATTCAAAATCCTCGAAGAGACTTGGACCAGAACACCCTGGCCACCTTCAATGTGCTGGAGGCCATGCGCACGAGTGGCATCACCCAGATTGCTTTCTCGTCCACTGGCTCCATCTATGGCGAGCCCGAAATCTTTCCCACTCCGGAGACGGCCCCCTTCCCCGTACAAACTTCGCTCTATGGCGCCTCCAAACTTGCGTGTGAAGGAATGATTCAGGCCTATTGCGGGGGCTTTGGGTTTCAGGGATGGATCTTTCGGTTTGTGTCCATTTTGGGAGAGCGCTATACACACGGCCACGTTTTCGATTTTTACAAAAGCCTGCGGAAAAACCCCGATACCCTCCACATTCTGGGCAACGGCAAACAGAAAAAGTCGTACCTTTACATTCAGGACTGCCTGGATTCCATGGAAGTGGCCATTCAGAAAGCCAACGATAAAGTGAATATTTTCAACCTGGGCACGGATGAATATGTGAATGTGGATGACAGCGTCGACTGCATCACAGAACAGCTGGGCCTCAACCCTACGCGAACCTATGCCGGAGGGAAACGCGGATGGGTGGGGGACAACCCGTTTATCTTCCTGGATTGCGCCAAGATTCGCAGTCTGGGATGGAAACCCAAGTTGACCATCAGAGAGGGGGTCGCGCGAACCCTCGGTTGGCTTCAGAAAAACCCATGGATTTTTGACAAAGGGTAATAAAAATCCAGCTGGGCGGGCCACTCGACAATTTCTCAAAAAAAATGGAAATGTTATATAATGTCCTCAATTTTGAGGGCTGGAAGCTTAGGCGAGGGGGCTTTTCAGCTATAACCTGAGGAGAAATTTGTGGGCTTATCTCGCGGCACCTCTCAAATTGATTTCGATAATTTCAAGGCTGGATTATCGAATAATTTTAATTCTGCTCGGAAAGGGTTGGTAAATTTTTCAGGAATCAAATACCAAGACTACTTAAAAACCCTTAAGCCGAATTACGTAACGGTTTGGAGAGATCTTCTATTGGGCTATCTCAGCCTGATTCTCAGCGTTTCATTATTATTTATAATTGACCCGCATGTTACCTGGGTTTCCGGTTTGGCCACCCTTTTGGCCGCCTTTTTAATTGGATATAGCCTGCATTATATTTCCACATTTTTTCATTGCGCTTCCCACCACAACCTGGCGCAGGATCACTCGACCAATGATCTTCTGGCAAATGGATTAATTGCACCGCTATTCGGGATATCCATTCAGAGGTATCGATCTATTCATTTTGCGCATCACCGCAACCTGGGCACCCGGGAAGATACCGAAAACGATTACATCCGCCCACTGAATACGAGGTTTTTTTTGGAATCATTCGTTGCCTGGAAATTTGCGCGAAATATAATCCGGCATATGAGGTTTTCCATAATATCAGACACTTCCGCCGAAAAGAAAAACGGACTGGATTATCCAGTTTTGGCCGCGTCCGTCTGTTTGCACCTGGCCATTATTGGAATCCCCTTCGTTTATGGTTTTTTTTGGGTTTCTATCGGATGGCTTGCGGGATTATTTATCATGTTCCCTTTTATTCAAGCCCTTCGCCTGGTGTTGGAACACCGGCCCGATACCCTATCTGATGATGCTGGCGCTTCACTCAGTTCGTTTGCAGCGGTGTCGCGTAATTTCGGCAGCGGCCCGGTGTCCTCCACTTTTGGCGCTGCCGGATTCAACCGCCATTCGCTTCATCATTGGGAGCCTCAAATTTCCTATACGAATTTATACGACCTTGAACAATTTTTCCTGGAATCCGAATTGGCACCCATTCTTGAAAAAGAAACCAGCACTTATTTCAGAACGTTTAAGAACCTTGTGAAATTTTAAAAAAATGTTTATAGCCAACTTTCCATTAAAAACCTGGGTTCAAAAACTGCTGGTGAATTTAAGCAAGATTATCGATTTCCCCTATATGCATCCGGTAAGGGAACTTGAAAAAATAGCTTTGGCGGACTCAGTGGATTATATTCAAAAAAAGATGGCTCATGCCATGGGGTTGGAAACCGCGCGCGAAGTTCTCGACTATGCCTTGACTCAGGCGAAAGTGGATGGGGCCATTTTAGAGTTTGGGGTGTTTAAGGGAAGCACTCTTCGTTACATAGCCAGCAAGGCAAAGAATAAAAAAGTTCACGGTTTTGACAGCTTTGAAGGGCTTCCAAAAGCCTGGACCGGAAGCACGGCCGATTTTTCCGTTAAAGGAAAGCTGCCCAGAGTTCCGGGCAACGTCACTTTGCATCAGGGTTATTTTGATCAAACCCTGCCGCAATGGGTGTCTCAAAACAAGGGTCCGGTCTCTTTTCTACATGTGGATTGCGATCTCTACTCTTCCACGAAAACAATTTTCGATGAACTGGCTCCGCGGATGGTGAGCGGGACGATCATCGTTTTCGATGAATACTTTAACTATCCAAATTGGCGGCAACATGAATTTAAAGCGTTCCAGGAGTTTGTGGAGGCCAACCGGATCAAGTACGAATACCTTTGTTACGCCCGATTGCAGGTTGCCGTTCGGATTGTGGATGCTCCAACCCCATAGCACGACCCTTTTTTGGTATGAAACTTAAAAACAAATTCGCACTGATCACCGGGGGAACCCGGGGATTGGGGAAAGTGATCACTCAATTTTACCTGCGCGAAGGCGCCTCCGTCCTGTTTTGCGGCCGTGATGCCAAAAAAGTTTGCCAATTGGAAGCAGAATTCAATCGCAACCTGGCAAGCAACCAGAAGTTGATCGGCCAGACGGTAGACCTTGCCGATAAGGAACAAATCGATCAGTGGATCGAGAAGGCATACCAGCTGTTTCCACATGTGGATATTCTGGTCAATAACGCAGGCACTCAAGGTCCTAAGGGATTTTTTGAGGATTCGGATTGGGCGGACTGGACCGATACGATTCAAGTTGACCTGTTGGCTCCTGTTTATCTATGCAAAAAATTGCTGCCGCATTTCAAGAAGCGCGGCAAGGGAAAGATTATTAATCTTTCGGGCGGCGGATCCACCTCGCCCAGGCCCCGGATGACCGCTTATGCGGTTTCCAAATGCGGCCTCGTGCGTTTTACTGAAACCCTGGCCGAGGAAACCAGGGAATGGGCAATTGACATCAACGCCGTGGCGCCCGGAGCCCTGAATACCCGCATGCTGGATGAAATCCTGGAAGCGGGTTCCGAAAAGGTGGGCGAAACGGAATATTTAAAAGCTAAAGAACAGAAAGCGCAAGGAGGCGTTCCATTGGAAAAAGGGGCGGAGCTGGCGGTGTTTCTCGCATCGGATGCGAGCGACGGCATCACGGGTAAACTGATCAGCGCCGTCTGGGATCCCTGGCGGGACTTTCCGAAACATTTGGATGAGCTGAGCGGTTCGGATATTTATACGCTCCGGCGCATCCTGCCTGAAGAACGCGGGATGGATTGGGCCAGCGTGGAATCGTGAATATCGGAATCATTGGTTGCGGCACGATCGGGGATAAGAGGGCTCAGTCGGTGGGAGACCACCCCATTACCTGGACCGCTGATATCCATTTGGATAAAGCCCGGGCATTGGCGAACCGCTCCGTTGGCGCCGAAGCCACGGACGATTGGCGGAAAGTTATTCAAGCGGATAATGTGGATGCCGTTATTATTGCCACCCCCCACGACCAGTTGGCGCCGATCGCCCTCGCGGCCGCCCAAACCGGAAAACATTTTTTGATCGAAAAGCCCGCCGCCCGTTCCGCCGGGGAACTCCAGCAGATCGCACAAGCTGTGAAAGCAACAGGTGTTATTGTGAAAGTGGGATTCAATCACCGGTTTCATCCCGCCTTTATCAAGGCCCGCGAAATTTTTGATACCGGCGCGCTGGGACCGATGATGTTTATCCGGGGACGGTACGGTCACGGTGGACGATTGGGATATGAAAAAGAGTGGCGGGCCAACCGGAAAATTTCCGGAGGCGGAGAGCTGATCGACCAAGGCATCCACCTCATTGATTTGTCCCGCTGGTTTATGGGAGACTTTGTGCGTTGCGATGGGTTTCTGCCCACCTGCTTCTGGGACATTCAGGTGGAAGATAACGCGTTCATGGCCCTGCACACTCAGGCCGGACAGATGGCCTGGCTGCACGCCTCCTGGACCGAGTGGAAAAATATGTTCAGTTTTGAGATTTACGGCAAGGCCGGCAAACTGCACATTGATGGACTCGGCGGGAGTTATGGAGTGGAAAAATTGACGTATTACAAAATGCTTCCAAAAATGGGGCCGCCCGAAACCGCCCACTGGGAATACCCATTGCCCGACCGGAGTTGGGATCTGGAATTCCAGGAATTCGAGAAAGCCATCAACGAAAAGCGGCAACCCATGGGTAACCTGGAAGACGCTCTGGCGGCGCTTGAAGTCATCGACCATCTCTATCGGCAAAAGAAGCCATGATCATCACCCGCAGCCCGTTGCGCATTTCCCTTGGAGGAGGAGGGACGGACGTCCCGTCTTATTACGAAAAGCACGAGGGTTTCCTGATCGCCGGAGCCATTGACAAATATGTGTACATTACCCTCCATGATACCTTCGCGGACGGGCTGATCATCAAGTACTCGAAGCTGGAGCGGGTTAAAACGGTTGACGAAATCGAGCACCCCATTATCCGGGAGGCTTTCAAGCTGACCGGTACCACGAAGGGATATCTTGAAATGACCAGCATGGCGGACATTCCGGCAGGTACCGGGCTGGGGTCATCCGGAAGTTTCACCACGGCGTTGCTCAAGGCTCTGCACACCTATAATAAGGAATCGATGGACCCCAGGAAGCTGGCGGAGCAGGCCTGTCATGTGGAAATCGACCTGCTGGGCGAACCCATCGGCAAACAAGATCAATATATCGCGGCGTTCGGCGGCATCACCTGTTTCAAGTTTAACAAGGACGGCAGCGTGGATGCATGGCCTCTTAAAATTTCCGATGAATCCCGGCACAACCTGGAAGACAATCTTCTTTTGTTCTTTACCCATTATTCGAGAAGTGCCTCTGGTATTCTGCAAGACCAAAAAAATAAATGCGAAATCGGCGACCCGCAAATGCTGGACAATCTGCATTTCATCAAGGAATTGGGGAAGCGAACCCAGGTGGCGCTGGAGGCGGGGAATATGGAGGAGTTCGGCCG
>CBDVDB010000092.1:0-7854 GCA_965372625.1 uncultured Nitrospinaceae bacterium | reverse complement strand
CCGGTAAAAAATGGTTTCTTCCAGATAATCCAGATTGGGCTGAACCATCTGCAGGGCCAGACGCAGATCATGAATGGTTTTGAGGTCCGGCGGCTCGGGCCGGTCCGACAAATGATGCAATCCTTCGGCGCAAAAACCGTCCACATCCGCCATGTACTCCAGAACTTCTTCGGGCAAGTCTTCCAGGCACACTTGCTGGGCTTCTATGAACCGCAACATTTCGATCAGACGTAATTTCATATAAACGATTTTATTGCGTAACTGGAACACCAGCCGGGGTTCCGGACCTTTGAGTTCATCGCAGATAAGATTCAACATCTTGCGCAACATCCGGTAAAAGGCCTGGTGTTGCTTCTGATCGTAAAAGCAATCCTTTTTCGCGCCGAACAGCAGATCAAACACCTCTTCCAGATTGAACTCTTCCGTTCCCATCATGGAGTAGAGGATGGCTTTGAATTCCAACTCCGAGAACGCCAGCCCCATATCCTCAAAAATTTCCTGAAGCGAACCGGTCCCACCCTGCGGCGTATGATGCACATTTTCCAGGGTGTAGGGCTTGATGGGGGAATCGCCGGTCAACGCAAAATAAACTCCGGCGTCATCGTTGCGCATCACGGAAATTTTTTGAATGGATTCCACCAACCCGGTCATGGCAAATGCGGGGACCTTGAGCAGGTCGGTATCCAGGTGGAACAACCCCTGCAACATCTGTTTCTCCAACGATAAGGCGGAACTTTCCGCCCCATCCAACCGCGCGATCAATTCCTCTTCGAGAGCCACATACAGGGAACGGGTGCGTAGCCGGCCGGTACTCCAGTTCGGCGCCGGGTACCCCTCAATGGCATAAATTCCCCGGTAATAATCCACCAGCTTTACTTTCAGCCGGTCCTCCGGATGAAATTCCAATTGCGCCAGCAGGTCCCGAATATCCCAAACCGTCAGGCTCAAAGTGCTTTTTCCGGGCATCCATTGGTTGACTTTGATCTGGTAGGGAAAATGTTTTTCATGGGAGTACTGGTAATGATTGATCACCTCTTCGATGAAAAAGGTTTGCTTCTTCCTGGGAATTTCCCGGCCGCGGGGATCCAGAAAGGTCAACTCGTCCTCCTCCAGGTCCGGCGAAATAAAGGGGACCAGATGGTGACCGGGGATCATCAGCTGGCGTTCCAATTCCAGTTTCCCCAATTTCATTTCCAGCGGAATATGACCGATACGGTCCAGTACCGCCTGATAGGGAATAAAGCTCTTACCCTTAACTTCGATCACGTGGCAATGGTTCGCTAATGTTTGTTTCAAATGATCCAGCGTGGCGGGAGCAATGCGGCGGCGCCAGTGTTTTTGAATCGTTTCGATATACTCGTCGACCGAAAAGGGTTCACGGGATTCCCGGATCAGGTTTTCCGCCAGCGCTTGGAGTGTCATTTTATGGGGCATGCAGGCCATTAAATTCGGAAAGATTAAAAAAAACGGACGCCGAAAAGCGGGAACCGGATTCCCTTGCCAGGAAGGTTGAACAGTGCGCCTGGAGTCAGGCGCGGGACTCTCTAACTGCTGGAATCTTAACACAAACTGAAAGCGGTGCAAACCCTTTTTCAGCCTTTCAAAAATATCGCCGGCCGACCTCAAAAGAGGGTTGATTTTATCCGGGAAGATCAGTAGATTTATGGGTAATCATCACCTAGAAAAACCTATCGCATTTGCAAGGAGTTTGGTTATGGATCATTCACACAATATCGAAATCTCATACCGTAAAATCTTCGGCCGCTTGAATACCCGTAAAAAATTCAGCATCGCTTCGATTGAAGGCACGAAAGTCAAAGTGGATCAGGATGAGGAAATCTGCGGGCAGAAAGAACCGCGCACGTTTGAGTTCAACAGTGAAAAAGAACTGGAAGCGTTTGTCACGCAGGAAAACCAGTTCGAACGGGACATCAAAACCCAGCTGTCCGGCGACAGCATGCCTTACCGTTAAGCCCTCATCTTATTAAAATTTTCTGAGGACCAGCAAGGCGCCCTTGAATTGCGCCCCACAGTCATCGCCTGCCGATAACCATCAGCAAGTAGCCTCCCTCGCTAGAGGGCAAACTTTTTGAGGACCAGCGCCGAGTTCTTGGACCCGAAGGAAATGCAATTGCTGATGGCCACCCGCACCGATTCTTCGCGGCTCTCGTTGGCGATGTAATCCAAATCGCAATCCGGGTCCGGATTTTCCATATTGATCGTCGGCGACAACACCCCGTCCCGTAAAGAAAGCATCGTCACCGCCACCCCCAGCGCCCCCGAAGCGCCCTGCGGATGCCCCACCATGGATTTGGTCGAACTGACCGGCACCTGCATCGCGTAACCATTCAACGCTCCTTTAACAGCCAGAGTCTCGATCCGGTCGTTCATCACCGTGGACGTGCCGTGAAAATTGATGTACTCGACTTCTTCTTCATTGATGCGCGCGTCTTTCATCGCCATTTTGAGGGCGCGGGTCGATTGCCGACCGTCCGGCATAATCGCCACCCGGTGATAGGCGTCGCAGGTGGTGCCGTAGCCCAACAACTCCGCATAGATACGGGCGCTGCGTTTTTTGGCATGCTCCAGTTCCTCCATCACCAGCATCCAACTGCCCTCAGCCAGAACAAATCCTTCCCGGTCGCGGTTGAAGGGACGCGACCCGCGGGTGGGCTCTTCATTGAAATGCACCGGATTGGCCCGCATGCGCTGGAACCCCGTCATTACGGCGTGGGTGACACACGCTTCGACGCCACCGGTCAGCATCCAGTCCGCCTGCCCGGAACGAATGGTGTTGAACGCATAACCCATCGCGTCGGTCGAGCTGGCACAGCCGTTGGATATCACATGACTGCGGCCTTGCAGTCCCAGGAATATGGAAACCTCTCCGGACAACATGCCGACCAGCGAATTGGAGATGGCATACGGGCTGACCTTATGAATGTCCTGGGAGTAATAATGAGCGAACTGTTTTTCCGAAAAGTCCAATCCCGAGCCGGCGGTACCCACCAGCACACCGAGGCTTTCAAAATCTTCCTCGTCGAATTCCTCGAGATCGATTCCGGCGTCCTCCAAAGCCTCTTGCGAGGCGGCCACACACAGAGGCACCGCCCGCGGTATTTTTTGCAAATCCGCCTGGGAATAATAATCGCCCGGATCAAAACCCCGCACTTCGCCGGCGATCTGGCAGTCCAGCCCCGCAGGATCGAAACTGCGGATGCGGTCTATCCCACTGATTCCATTACAGGTATTTTCCCAGAATTTATTTTTTCCGGTGCCGTTGGGGCTCATCACCCCCAACCCGGTAAAGACGACTCGCCTTGACATCATTGAGTTCCCTGAAAATCCTTTTCTCTAATACTTTTGTAAATTTTATCACAACGCTTTTCCGCCGGACAAACTAAATTAAGGGGTGCCGGACAGGGGTTTGAGGACCCTCCGGGGAGCAATTTTAAAATTGCCGGATTGATGCTACCCTGTCTGGATTGAATTGTGGTCCAACACTTGTTTCCGGAGTCCCCTTCCTTGAAAAAACCGGTTGCCATCCCCGAAATGACCGGCCAGATGATCATGGCCGGATTTGAAGGCACCGCCCTCACCCCGGAAACCGAGGACCTGATCCGCAATCATCATGTCGGCGGATTGATCCTGTTCAGCCGCAATTATGAAAACCCGGAGCAGCTGCATAGCCTGATCCGTGGTCTTCAGAAAGTCGCCGCCGCCACTGCCACGGGAGTGCCGTTGTTTATCTCGGTCGACCAGGAAGGCGGCCGGGTCGCCCGGTTGACGGAGCCGTTTACGAAATACCCGCCGCTGTGCTGCGTCGGTCATGCGGGATCGGAATCCCTGGCCTACCGGTTCGGCCAGTCCCTGGCCACCGAACTCAGGGACGTGGGCATCAATATGGATTACGCCCCGGTGCTGGATGTCAACACCAACCCGGAGAACCCCATCATCGGCGACCGGGCCATTGCCTCCGACCCGGATACGGTAGCGCGGCTGGCGAACTCATTCATTAAGGGATTCCAGGAGTCCGGCGTCATCCCCGTGGGAAAACACTTTCCCGGTCACGGCGATACCCAAATCGATTCGCATCTGGATTTGCCCACGGTTAAAAGGGATGCGGCAACTCTGGAGGCGGTGGAACTTAAACCCTTTAAAGAAACCATCGCCCGGGGGCTGGAGGTGATCATGACCGCGCATGTGATCTATACCGCCTGGGATGAAAAAAATCCCGCCACCTTCTCCAAAACGATTCTACAGGATATTTTGCGGGGGAAACTGGGATTTAAAGGGGTCATTATTTCCGACGATCTGGAAATGAAGGCGGTGGAAAATTATTTTTCCTTTGAAGAGTTGCCGCGTATGGGAATCGCCGCCGGGCTGGATATGTTTTTAATCTGCAACAATATGGAAAAAGTCCGGGCCTTGCACGACCAGTTGGTTCAGGATGTTGAAAACGGGAACATTCCTGCGGCCCCGATCCAGCAATCGGTGGAGCGGATTCTGCAATTAAAGGGAAATCTCGCTCCTCCTCCAACCTCGCCACCGGATACTCATCAATGGCAGGAAACTCATTCCCCCCTCGTCCGCGAACTGCGATCTCATCTGGCGGATTGAACGGAATCGGGCATTCCAAAAATCCCCGGTTTCAAAATATTCCAGAAAACTTCGAAAAATGATATTTTTTTCAAAAATGGTAAACCCTATCCCAAATAATCCAAATTCGCTTAACCCAATAAAAAGCAACTATTCTCCATTGGATATAGTCATATTTTGCCCCTAGGTTCTATGAAGGGTTCTCCTAAACCTGCGCCCGGATTGGAATCATTATTGCCGCTTCATAATCTAGAAAATCATTATAAAATTATCCCTTATTGGCTGTGGAGTGCCAAAATACCTGGCTTGGAAAAACTTAAATAAATTAACAATTACCCTAAATTAAGTATTTGGAGAAGCGATTTTTTTGTAGATTTTACTATCGGATAACCAATTCTAAAAGAGGATTTGTTACGGGGGAGCGAACTTCCTGAGGGCTCAAGTCCTTTTTTTATCAGGGGTTTGCCGGACTTTTATGTTGACAGAACCCCCTAAAATAATTAAAGTGTGGGCTCTTTTATATGGCACGAATCAGTGTCATATTACAGAGCTTGCATTTCTAAAATCATACTCAGATAAAGAAATTTTGATTACAAACTGCGGGACGGGGGCGAAGGAGCGCATTGATAGTTACCCCGATTTGGGTATGCTGATAGTTTTGAAATCTTATTTCGAAGGACCGAACCATGAAAGATCATAAGGGAGGGGCGGCCAAAAACCTGGGCACACGCCTCCGGCAATGGAGAAAACAGCTCCCACTCAAATCTTTCGAACTCGCCAAGCTGATAAAAATCTCCCAGGGCTCTCTGTCTGACATTGAAAATAACAAATCCCTGCCTTCTGCCGACACCATCACCAAACTGTACCAATTCTCCGATCTGAATATCATCTGGCTATTGCTCGGCAAAGGCCCCATGATCCGCGATCGTTCCAGGGCTGCGGAACTCGACGAGGGAGCGCTGGTACATGAAGCCGTTCAGGATTATGGGGAAGACCGGAAATTGCGGGAAGTGATCGAGAAAGCGGTTCGCATTTACCTGCGCGGCAATCAGGAAAAAAGGGCACATCTGCTCGGATTTCTCAATGGTGCCGATCCGGGGGAAGAATAGGCAATGCCTTCCTTTATTCGACTCCTGTCTTGCTCCTTCAAATCTTCCTGATTTCCAGGCCCGCCTGAAACTCCCGGCTCTGTCCCGGCTCCAACCGGACCTGCCAGCAGGCCGCGATGCAGGACCCCTGATAAACTCTTTCGAAACCCCCCTCGGATTGGGAAACCGTCGCCACCGGGAAACGCCACAACTCGACGGCGGGATCGAAATTCATTTGCAGTTCGAATCCGAAGAATTCATCCTTCATGCCCAGCGTCCGGATTTTTTGCAACACCCCTTCGCTCGCCAAACGCCGGTCTTTGATCGGCGAATCGGCCGAGGTATAGGTCCGGTCCGGCGCGTCGCCGGCCAGCAGAGTGAAATTATGCTCCACCGCCCACACGCATTCTAAAGATTTTTGACCCTTATTGTGCAGGGAATAGGTAACTTCCAGGACCGCTTCTTTGGGATCAAAGGTATAGGTCTTCGCAACCGCCAGGCGGATAGCCTCCCGCGCCGGCCCGGCGCTTTCCCGTTTCAGCCGCAACACAAAAGAACCCTGCCGGCCTGCCGGATCGTCGCCGCTCTCTCGTTCATAAGGCTGGCCTGCGAAGGCCATCAGTTCTTCATAACGGTTGGCTTTGAACTGCTCGAAGGTGATCCCGGGAACCCAGCAATGGTCCATAAACGAATAGCGATCCCACCGGTCATAAATCAAATAATCCTGCAACCCCTCCTCCTTGCAGCGCACCCGGTCGTGGATGGATTGCGGTTGATCCTCAGCGGATTTTGCCTGTGCCGCCACGATATCCTGGTGATACACCTCCGGCCGGCGCCGAAGCACGTTGCTCAGATTGAAGCAAGCCGGACGATAATCCAACTCCATCAAGGCCCCGCCCCGCACCGGTGAAATGAACGCATTCATCTCAGGATGGCTGATGATCACTTCTTCAAATCCATCTTGATTGAAGTCAACCACTGCAACCCTCAATCCTCGGTCGTTACCCAACAGGACATCATCGGCGTGGTTTTCCGCCGCAATGAGCTGAGCATACAGCGCGTGCCTGAGGTAATTCAGATACAGCCCGCCAAACAGACCATGCCAGTAGGCGCAGTTGCACTGGCTCCGGTACAACTCCCGCAACGCGCCGCTGGCCTGTTGCTGTTCGGGCGGCAACTGCTTCACCTTTTTGCCCGCGACCAGCATGCGCTTGTGCAGGTGGTTGCTCTCTTCATATTTGGTTAAAAAGTTATCCCAGTGCCCGCCCCGTAAAATTTCATGGACCCGCGCCTCATCCACTTCCGCGGTTTTCATTTCTTCTTTCAATTTCCGGAAACGCAGGCCCTTCTCATAGGGCAGCCACCACTCCATCATTTCCTCATACGAAGCCGTGGGCAGATGAACCCGCCCGGTGGGCGGGTGCCCGTCCAGATATTCACCGAAGGTCATGGTTTCGAGCCAGTCCGATTGATCCGCCAGCGCCTTGAAAAATTTTTGCAGATATTTTTCTTTATAAACCCATTGATGGGTCTCCGGCCATCCGCCGAATTTCTCGCCGTCATCCGCATACGTTACCGCGTCAAACCCACACTCTTCCCGGTATCGGCGTAAATGTTCGAGGGCCACCTCCGGCAGATCAAACGGAATGGAGTAACGCAGAGTTTTGCTGATGGGAAACACGCTCAACTCAAACCCATCGCACTCGGTGAGGTAGTACCCGTGAATCTGTTGCTCCTCCAATCCGGCGTAATAAAAATGCGTGTCGTCGACGATGGTGTAACGGATATCCGCCTGAGCGATGATTTTCGGCAGATGGGGCGACCAGATACGCTCGGTCAGCCACAGCCCCTGCGGTTTACAGCCGAACTCGGTTTCGAGAAACGCGTTCATCATGCGAATCTGCCCGATCGCATCCTCTTCCGGCAGGCTGGACAGGATCGGTTCGTAAAACCCGCCGCTCAACAACTCCAACTGGCCTCCCTGCACCAGACCGCGAACGGTCTCCAGATATTCGGGGTGATGTTGTTGCAACCATTCCAGCAGGCATCCGCTGAAATGCGCGGTGGTTTTCAGTTGGGGAAATTTCTGCAGAACTTTAAAATAAGGCAGGTAGCATTTGCCATACACCTCTTCAAAGACATGATCGAAGTTGC
This sequence comes from uncultured Nitrospinaceae bacterium, assembly GCA_965372625.1. GTDB lineage: Bacteria > Nitrospinota > Nitrospinia > Nitrospinales > Nitrospinaceae > SZUA-226. Next base: position 13 of record CBDVDB010000092.1, on the reverse strand, counting down.
CGAGCGGCTGGTG
>CBDVDB010000091.1:0-7860 GCA_965372625.1 uncultured Nitrospinaceae bacterium | reverse complement strand
TCCGAATCAAAAATATTGAAGCTCCTGCACGCCAGGACCCACCGCCCCCTGAAGTTCTCGGAGTTGATGACGGTCTTGAAGGTTCCCGACAACCAGCGGCGGGAGTTCCGCGCCCAGCTCAAGGAAATGGCCGCCGAGGGGTCGGTCGTCAAACTGCGCGGCGGCCGCTACGGCCTGCCGGACGAGATGAACCTCATCCCCGGCGTTCTGTCCGGCCACCCGGATGGGTACGGATTTGTCATCACGGAAGACGATTCCGAGGACATCTACATCAACAACAAGAAATTGAACGGAGCGATGCACAACGACCACGTTCTGGTGCGCGTCGAAGCGCGCCTGCCCCGCTTCGGGCGGCAGGAGGGGCGCATCGTCCGCATTCTGGAACGCCGCACCGCCACGCTGGTGGGCCTGTTCGAAGCCTCGAAACGCGACGGTTGGGTGATCCCATCCGAACAAAAATATTTTCAGGATGTCTTCGTGCCGGGCAAGGAAAAAAAAGGCGCGAAACCGGGACAACTGGTCAGCGTAGCCATCATTGAATATCCCACGCGGCACCACCCGCCGGTGGGGCGTGTCGTCAAGGTGCTGGGCGATGCCAACGACCCGCAGGTGGAACTGCGCTCCATCATTCATAAATTCGGCTTGCGCCAGGATTTTTCCCCGAAAGTCGAAAAGCAGGTGCAGAAAATCAGCGGGGACATCAGCGGCCGGGAAAAGAAGCAACGGCGGGATTTGACGGAAGACATGATTTTCACCATCGACGGCGAACGGGCCAAGGATTTCGACGATGCGGTCTCGCTGGCAACCACGGAAGGCGGCTACCGCCTCGGGGTGCATATCGCCGACGTCAGTCATTACGTGACGGAGAACAGCCCGCTCGACAAAGAGGCGCTGGCGCGCGCCACCAGTGTCTATTACGCGGACGGAGTGATTCCCATGCTGCCGTTCGAGTTGTCGAATGAATTGTGCAGTCTCAAACCGCGCCAGGAGCGGCTGACCCTGAGCGCGTCGATCACGTTCGACAAGCAGGGCAACGTGCTGGACTATGAGGTTTTCAATTCCGTCATCAAAAGTAAATTCCGCTTCACCTACAATCAAGTGGCGGAAATGCTGGAATCGAATTCAGCCGAAAAAAAATATCAGCCGGCCCTGCCGGTACTGAGGAACATGTTCGAGTTCAGCCAGCTTCTGCGCAAGCGCCGGTTCCAGGAAGGGAGCGTCGATTTCAACATTCCCGAAGCGGAAATCCTGATGGACGCCCAGGGCCAGGTCCGGGACATCGTAAAGGCGGAACACAACGTGGCGCATGAGTTGATCGAAGAGTTTATGCTGGCCGCCAACCGGGTGGTGGCCGAACATCTTCATAAAAAAAACCTGCCGGGCATTCACCGTATTCACGAGGCGCCGGACCAGGACAAACTCCAGCGGTTCCAGGAGTTCGTCAAGGATATCGGGTTCCGCCTGCCGTCCCTGAGCAATGTGCAGTCGAGCCATTTGCAGAACCTGTTGGCGCGGGTGCGGGGCCACGCGGAAGAGCGGACGGTCAATCTATTGCTACTGCGTTCTTTGAAGAAGGCGATGTATTCGGAAAAAGATCCGGGGCATTTCTGCCTCGGATTCAGGCATTACACGCATTTCACCTCGCCTATCCGCCGCTATCCGGACCTGGCGACGCACCGGATGATCAAAACCTTTCTCACCAAAAAGAAATGCTCCCAGCAGGAGCGGAAGAAGCTCCTGCCGCTCAGCCGGGAGCAGGCCGAGCAATCCAGCGCCATGGAGATCAAGGCGGTGGAGATGGAACGGGAAATCGCCAACCTGAGGCGCGCGCAGTTCATGGCCGACAAGGTGGGCCGGGTGTACTCCGGCCACATATCATCGGTCACCGGTTTCGGAATCTTTGTGGAGCTGGACGAGGTGTTCGTCGAAGGATTGGTCCACATTTCCAGCCTGGCGGACGATTATTATGTGTATTACGAGCACGAGCATATGCTGAAAGGCCAGCACAAGTATAAGACCTACCGGATCGGCGACGCCCTGCAAGTGCGCGTCACCCGCGTCGATATCTCCAAAAAGCAAATTGATCTATCCCCGGTATTTAAAAAGCGTTAGCCAGACTGATGATTTTGTAATATTCTTTTCGCGGAACTGGAATTTGACTTTATTTTTAGCAAGCGGGCAACACTTCACACTGCATTGGATTCCATGGTCTCTCGAAAATCCATAGCTTCCCATCTTTTGGTGTTGGGATTGGGCGCCCTTATTTGTATCGCTCAAGCCTCTCCCCTGGTATTCCACTCACAGACTCATGCCTATGGTCCTGGCGATTCACTTTTAAACGCACGCATTTTAGCCTGGCTGAACTACGCCATCATGAATCCTGAAACCTCGATTTGGGACTCCCCCATTTTTTATCCCGCCAGGAACACTTTAGCTTTTGGAGATAATCTGCTGGGGAATTTACCGATCACCTGGCCCATCCAATCGTTAACCCAAAACCCCATACTCACTGCCAACCTGTTGGGTTTTATTTCTCTCGTTTTGACCCTGTACTGCGTATTTCTTCTGGTTCGATCATTAACGGGAAGTTACTGGGGCGGAGTGGTTATGGGGGCATTATTCGCTTTCAATCCCTACCGATGGAGCCATTTTAATCATCTGCAATTACTGCCTTTTTTCTGGACCCCCCTGACCCTGATGTTCACTCATAAGTTCCTGAAAGATCATAAGGGGCGAGATTTTGCCCTGGCCTTATTTTTCCTCTGCGGCCAGTATTATGCCTCCTTGTACCTGGGCACCATTTTATTATCTCTATTAGCGGTTCAATTTTTCATACATATTGCGTTTGAATGCGAGGGACGCGACCCGTGGATTTATCTCCGTGAACCGCGATTGAGAAAGATGATCGTGCTGGGATTTTTTACCGGGGCGCTCGTCCTTCTTCCCCTGGGTTATCCCTATATAAAAACGCTTTTTGAGTGGAATGCCCAACGTTCGCTCAGCGCTAATTCTTATCATTCCGCTGAACTTTTATCCTATTTACATCCCTTGAATTTTTTGAATTACGAATGGTTGTCCCTTAAGCTTTCAGGTTTCCTGCCGGATGGAGAAGGCCAATTATTCTTTGGCTTGACCCCTTGGGTTCTCATGCTTGCGGGTTTATGGCTGGTGATAAGCCGGCGGTCCGGGATTCCCTCGGAATACGCGTCAATCATAAGACGCTATGGGTTGACCGCCCTGGTCATGTTTATCCTGACGTTGGGACCCTACCTGAAATGGGGAGGACTAAGTACCGGCATTCCTCTTCCTTACCAGTTTTTTTATTATTATTTCCCTGGCTTTCAGGGAATGCGCGTTCCCGCGCGATTTGCCCAACCGCTCCTTTTATGCATGCTGGTTGTAGGTGGAGTGGTTTTCGCCCACTGGAGTAAAAAATGGGCGCAGTGGCGGCCCCGGACTCAAATAGCGCTGATCGCCTTTATGGCAGTTTTTATAATTTGGGAATATGCCATTCGAATCGTGCCTTTTCCGGTTGAAATGAGACTTCATCGTATTCTCGCGTATGATTATTTGTCAAACACTCATCCTCAAAAACCGGTTCTGGAATTGCCGCAGGATGACGGCCTGGCGGAGAAACAATCTCTTATCAACCAAACCCTGCATTGGCGGCCCCTCATCGCAGGCGTAAGCGGTTGGAAACCTCCGAGCTATAAAGCCCTGCAGCAATATGTAAGGCATTGTCCTTCAAAAGATTGTTATGAAAACCTCAAGCATATCCCCTTCCAAACATTACTGGTCCATTTAAAATATTTCACCCCACAACAAAAACAGCGATGGCTGGAGGTGGATTTAGAGCCTTTGGGATTAAAATTTACGGGAAACATGGATCAGGTTCTTGTTTGGGAGCGTTTGGAATCCGTACCCTCCGCTTCCAAACTTCAAATAACGGATTTTTTCCTTTCCACAGAGGATGAAACTTCATCACTTTTTTCTGAAAAAAAGAAACTGTTCGGGTACTTTCTCGTACAACCCGCGGAGCCTGGAAAGCCATGGCATTATCTTGAAAAGGGTTATGGCGAAGTGGAAGTGACCCTGACCTTAAAAGACGGGCAAAAAATAAAAACTGTGGAGAAGGTCGAATTCCCGCCTTACCTGATGCCGGGAGAAACGTCCGCCCTTGCTTTCACCATGGGTGATGGGATGACACAGGATTTCACCACTCTTGAAATTGCGGGTTCCTTGATCGATACCTTCAAAAAACCGCGCCAGCAAGGGATCGTATTGAATAAATCCCAAACATCCTTGAATTCCGAAAGCGGTCTTCTGGCCCAAATGGAAGATTGGACTATTCCTGATAACGGGCCCCTCAGCGCTCATCAGTTCATATTGGTTAAAGGTAAAATCCTCAACGCGGGTGATGCCTGGTGGCTGGACAAAAAGTATCTTGATAAAATAAACAAACAGTCCACAGAGGGCGTCTTATTAGTGGCGCGCTGGGTTTATCAGGATAAGGGGCTAACCTGCAATGACATATCCATGGATACCCCTATCGTAGATGGCAAGGGGATCGGCATTCCCCATATAACCGGCCCCGGAAAAAGTGTTCGGATCAGGGATTACCTCAAAGTACCGAAACGACCTGGAAAGTATTTTTTGGTTATCGAAATGGCAAGCGAGTCTGTAACACTGTTCAATCAGGTCGGCCCCTCATTTTTTAAATGTATTGAATTGACCGTTCACTAGCAATCCCCCTTCCAGATAAGCAAGGCCTCGCCCCGGTATTTAAAAAGCGTTAGCTATCCCGAATAATTTTCCCCTCAAAAAAATCTCGCGTCACCGCCGAATTGAGTTACACTCCGGCAGCGCTTGCCTCATTCGGTCAATCCCCATCGACTGGAAAATGATGACCCCCCTGCTCCCCTATTTTCTGGTTTACCTGTCGGGAATTCTCGCCGCCCTGCCGGCGTCTCAAAGTTTTCTGTTTCCGTATTTTTTGCCGCTCTCGGCGGCGGTGACCGGTGCGCTGGTGTTTGCCCGGTCACGCCCCCGGCCCCTCGTCAAAGCGGTGGTGCTGGTGCTTTTGTTTCCTCTGGGATTTTCCGCTCCCAGCTGGCAGGATCGCCTGAAGCCGGATCACCATATCTGGAATCATCTCCAGGAAGGTCAACGCGCGGTGGTGGAGGGCTGGATCGAGGGGCCACCCACAATATTTCCCGACAAGGTGCGGTACCGCGTACGGCTGGAACAGATCACCTACAAAAATTCCTCTCCCGTTCGCGTCACCGGCTCCGCCCGCATCACCCTGTACCAGCCGGAAAATCCGTTTCGCATGGGCGACCGGTTACGCTTCAACCGTATCAAGCTCAAGCGGCCGCGCAATTTTAAAAATCCCGGACGCTTCGATTACGTCACCTATACCCGGTCCAAGGGCATTGATGTTCTGGGCGGGGTATCGAAAGCTAAATACATCGAACGCCTGGGATCGGCCCCGTTGGGATTTTTCACTTCCCAGCGCGGCCACATCCGGGAACGTATGCTGTCATTCTTCGACCGGCACCTGCCGGTGGATTCGGCGGCTCTGCTCAAGGCCATGTTGTTGGGTGAAAAACAATACCTGAGCGAAAAGTTGCGGCAGGCTTATATCGATACCGGAGTGGCGCATCTGATGGCGGTGTCCGGTTTGCATATCGGTTTTTTGGCGGGGGCCTGCTATTTCCTCTTGTACCCGCTGGTGTTTCGCCTGCTCTGGAAATTCCGTTCCTCCTGGGCTTTGTTGGGCTACGGACGCAAAATCGTGTCTTCGATGTGCATCGTCCCGGTTTTGTTTTACGTATTTCTGGTGGGAGCAAAAATTTCCGCGTTACGGGCGGGAGTGATGATCCTGGTCTATCTCTTCGCGGTGCTGATCAACCGGGAAAAACATCTGCTGAACGCCCTGCTGGTGGCCGCGTTCCTGATCCTGATCTGGAACCCGGAAGCGGTGGCGGGTCCCGGTTTTCTGCTTTCCTTCGGCGCGCTGTTGACCATTGTACTGGCTATTCAGTTCATGGAAAAACCGGCGGGCGATGCGCTGGATCAATTAGGCGAGGTGCCCTGGTACCGCAGAATTCCCCGACAGCGTTTGGGCGAGGCTTCGTGGACAGCGCGACTCTATGATATTTTTCAATCCACCGTTTTCATCACTCTCTGCGCCGTGCTGGGAACTCTGCCGATCCTGATTTATTTTTTCAATCACATCAGTATCGGCGGCATTTTCCTGAACCTGCTGTTGGTGCCGCTGACGGGCGTCTTGATTCCGTTGGGGCTACTGACATCTCTTCTGGCTTTGCTTTATGAACCGCTGGCGGCTGTCTTGATGCCGTTGACGGCGGGACTGCTTCACCTTTATGTCGAGTTACCCCAATTTGCGGCCACCCTGCCCTTCATGTCGTTTTACGTGCCGACGCCGCCCGCGATCTGGCCGATTCTGTATTATGCTTTACTGGCAGCGATTCCTTTATGGTTGCGATCCCGCAAAATACATAAGAAGCCGGTTCCTGAAAATCGCACTCCATGGGAAAAGGCATACCCCTGGGGATTGGGCCTGGCGTCATTGGTTTTGATCGTCAGTTTCATCTGGCCGCGCTTTTCATTTTTTAAAAACGGGGAGCTGTCGGTTTATCTGCTGGATGTCGGACAGGGGGAGTCGATTTATATGGAGTTCCCCAACGGCGAGACCCTGCTGTTGGACGGCGGCGGTTATTTCCGCAACAGCCTGGACGTGGGTAAACTGGTGGTCGCGCCGTTTCTCTGGAACCGGGGCCTGTGGGGGCTCAGCTATGTCGGGGCCACCCATTCCGATAATGATCATATCTCCGGCCTGGAGTCCCTCGCCGGGTTGCTTCCGATCCGCCATTTTCTGGACCGGCGTCCCGCCCTGCGGGACCGCCGCATCGATCAGTTAAAATCGCGCCTCATCAACCAAGACACCGTGCCACTGCCTCTGGAGACGGGCCAGCCCTGGCAAATCGGAGAAGTGCGCCTGACCCTGCTGCATCCCACGCCGGATTTCATTGCCCAGGAATCCGCCTCCCGGAAACACCGGATCGGGAATGATCTATCGATGGTCTGGAAAGTCGAATACGGCGCGTTCAGTATGCTGTTGACAGGAGACATCACCGAGAGAGCCGAACGGTATCTGGTGGAACATGAGGCTCCCTTGCAAGCGGGCATTCTGAAAGCCCCGCATCATGGCAGTCGCACGTCCAGCACTCAGGATTTTATTCGGGCGGTGGGAGCGAGAGACGTCATCGTCTCCAGTGGCTACTTCAATATATTCCACCATCCGCATCCGCAGGTGGTGGACCGCTACCGCCGGGAAGGAGCCACCCTGTGGCGGACCGATCTGCAAGGCGCCATCCGCATTACTACCAACGGGACCGACACCCGCATCACCCATCATAAGGATTTGTAAATTCAACGATCCGGACAATTCAAGTCCTTCCGGGCAGCCCTGTTCAGAGCACTATAGTTTACAGCGACTGTTGTTCTTTCAAAAAATTCCTGTTATCCTTTGATATACGCAGATTAGCGCCCTATTTCCTAACAAGGATACCATTTGTCCAAATCCGCCAAAGTTTATCTGGTTTATGCCGGTCTCGGGTTGATTCCCGTGTTTCTGGGCTTTATTCTCCCGGCTGACATTGATGGACATACTCTCCACGTCCTTACCAGTTTATTCCCCTATCCCCTGTACATGGGATTTGCCCTGGTGGGTTACCTGTGTTTTAAGCTGAACCAAAACCGAATCCTGTTCTCCGTCCTGTTACTCCTGGGAATATGCTTCCTCCTGTTCAATCCCCTGACGCTCCAACCCCTGGG
>CBDVDB010000090.1:0-7869 GCA_965372625.1 uncultured Nitrospinaceae bacterium | reverse complement strand
GATATTGGCGGTAGTACTTATGGCCAATGCGGCCCAGGCGGCGCGGGGAAAGCTGTATGCTTCAGGAAGTTTGACTTTTGGCGTCCTGGCAAAAGCTCTGGATGTTCAATCTGATATCGGTATCGATTCCGGATGGGGCCTTATCGCCGCGGTGGGCTATGACATGAACAAGTTCCGCTTCGAAGGAGAAATCAGCCTTCGCAATTATAGTTTCGATGAAATAGAAATCGATGGAGTGGGCACAACCTCTGTCGATGGCGATTTTTTTTCTTTGAGTTACATGGTCAACGGATATTACGATTTTAAAGTCAGGAGGAGTCCTCACCGGCCTTATGTGGGTCTTGGATTTGGGGTCACTCATGTCGACATGGATTTGGGTCTGTTTTCGACAGGCTCAACCGAAATGGCGTATCAGGCAATGGCAGGCATTAGTTTCAGGTATAGTCGGAATATGTTTCTGAGGACGGGTTATCGTTTTTTTGGATACACTGATAATGATGGAATTGTTATCCATGAACTGAACATTGGAGTGGGGTTTATGTTTTAATTCGATAAAGACTTGCGGTTTCCAAAGGCATCTCCAGCTTCCCTTAAGTAGGAGCAGGATGTGCTTTTTTTTGTTGGCCAATGGGCTCCGGCGCCTCGCCGTTGACTTTACCCTCCATGTCTGATAAATACCCGGCTCATAAGTGCTTTGTTTTTGGAGAGTTCATGCCCGAGCGGCAACGCCGCAGGAAACGTTCCCAATCCGGTAACTTGAGCCTATAGAGAATCGCACGACCATGCCAGACCTACTGATCGAAATCGGCACCGAAGAAATCCCCGCCGGGTACATTGAGCCGGCGTTGGCGGATATGGGCCAAAAGCTGGCGGAGTTCCTCGCGAAGGGCCGGGTAGCGGCGGGAAAACCGCAACTCCTGGGCACCCCGCGCCGCCTGGTCGTTCACATCCCCGATGTCGAGGCGCGCCAGCAGGACGTGGTCGAAACCTATCTGGGTCCCAACATCAAAGTGGCGTACGACGCCGACGGCAACCCCACGAAAGCGGCGATCGGTTTCGCCAGGGGCAAAGGGGTGGATATCGCCGATCTCACCACCGAGACCACGCCCAAGGGCGAAGTGGTCTGCGCGAAGGTGGAGAAAAAAGGCCAGCCCACAGTCTCTATATTAAATGAATACCTTCCGCAATGGATGGCGGACATCACCTTCCCCAAAAAGATGCGCTGGGCGGCGCGCAAAATCCCGTTCGTGCGTCCGGTGCACTGGATCGCCGCGCTGTTCGGCGGCAAAAAACTGAAATTCGAATTCGAGGGCATTGTGGCCGGCAACACTTCGCAGGGCCATCGCTTCCTCAAGCCGCAAAAATTCAAATTCGACAGCCTCAAAAGTTATCTCCGGGAATGCAAAAAGCACAAGGTAATGGTCGACCCGGCAGAGCGCAGGGAATCCATAAGGGAACAAATCAAGGCAATAGCCAAAGAGGTGAAGGGCAAGGTGAAGGAGGACGCCGACCTGCTCGACACCGTAACGCATCTGGTGGAGTACCCGGTAGCGGTGCGGGGTGAGTTCGACAAGGCCTACCTCGAATTGCCGAAAGAACTGCTGGTCATCACCATGAAGGTGCACCAGAAATATTTCCCGGTGTGGAAGGGCGACAAGCTGTTGCCGTACTTCATCACCATCAGCAACATGAAGGCGCGGGGGCAGGACATCGCGCGCGGCAACCAGCGCGTGTTGAAAGCACGGTTGGAGGACGCCCGCTTCTTTTACGAAGAGGATCGCAAACGCAAGCTGGAGGATTTTGTCGACCAGCTCAAAGGCGTGGTCTTCCAGAAAGATCTGGGCACGTCGCACGAAAAGCTGATGCGCATCGTGTCGCTGACCTCCGTCCTGGCGCAAGAGGTCTGTCCGGAAGCGGAAGCGACGGCGAAGCGCGCGGCGTTGTTGTCGAAGGCCGATCTGGTGTCGCAGATGGTGTTCGAGTTCCCGGAGTTGCAGGGCATCATGGGCGGCTATTACGCCGAGTATTCCGGGGAGGATGCCGAGGTGGTACAGGCCATCAAGGAACATTACCGCCCCGCGTTCGCGGGAGACGCTGTTCCCTCGACCCCGGCGGGTGCGGTGGTGGCGGTGGCGGACAAGCTGGATACCATCGTCGGCTGTATCGGTGTCGGGCTTATTCCCTCCGGTTCGGAAGACCCCTACGCCTTGCGCCGCCACGCTCTCGGCATTATCCAGATATTGATTCATTACGATTATGGCGTCGCGCTCTGGTGGTTGATCAATAAGGGTATCGCCGCCCTGGGAGACAAGGCCAGGCTCTCAAAGGATGAAATCCGCGGGCACTGCAAGGATCTATTCGCGCAGCGGTTCAAAACTCTATTGAGCGCCGAGGGATTTGAGTATGATGTAATCGACGCCGTACTGGAGACGGAGATCGTTTCCCTGAAGGATACCCAGAAAAAAGCCGCGGCCCTGGCCGACCTCAAGAAACAGGATTATTTTGAGGATCTGGCGACGGCGTTCAAGCGCGTGGTGCGCATTATCGAGGGCGACGTGCCGGGCGAGGTGAATCAGGAGCTTCTCAAGGAGGAAGCGGAACAAGTGTTATTCCGGAAATTTGCCGGGATCAAATCGACCGTGGAGCGGCACATTCAGGAAGGTGAATATTCCTCCGCATTGGCGAAGATTGCCGTGATCAAGGGGGAGGTGGACGACTTTTTCGACCATGTGATGGTCAATGTGGAAGACGCCGCGCTCAAGGGCAACCGCATGGCCCTGCTCAAATCGATTGCGGAGTTGTTTTCCCCGCTGGCTGATTTTTCGAAGATCGTTCTCAAGAAAAATTAAAAAACCCTGCTTCCTCTTACCGATTGGAGCATCTTTATTAATAATGAACGTTTATACTTTGAGAGTGAACTGTTTCCCCTTTGCGGAGTATTTGAAACCCGGCAATGACCAGTAAATACGTTTATTTTTTTGGCGCCGACCAGACCGAGGGCAAAGCCCAGATGCAAGAGCTGTTGGGCGGCAAGGGCGCCAACCTGGCCGAGATGGCGAATCTCGGCATCAACGTCCCTCCCGGTTTTACCCTCACCACCGAAGCCTGCGCCACCTATTTCAAAAAGCATCAACAACTGCCGCCGTCGCTGTGGAACGAAGTGCAGGCCAACCTGAAAACCCTGCAGAAAGTCATGGGCAAGGAGTTGGGCGGCACGGAAGAACCGCTATTGGTCTCGGTGCGGTCCGGTTCCCGTGCCTCCATGCCGGGGATGATGGATACGGTGCTCAACCTCGGCCTCAATCCCGACACGCTGAAAGCCCTCGCCGAAAAAACCGGCAACGGCCGGTTCGCTTACGACTGTTACCGCCGGTTCATCGCCATGTTCGGCAATGTGGTGCTGGGTATCGAGAGCGAATATTTTGAAACCATCCTGCACCGCCGGAAAACCAGACAGAAAGTCGAGTTCGACACCGAGTTGGGCGTCGGCGATTTGAAAATGCTGATTAAGGATTTCAGGGCTCTGGTCAAGCGCAAAACCGGCAAACCGTTTCCCGATAAACCGATGGATCAGTTGCGCATGACCATCGAGGCGGTGTTCAATTCCTGGAACACCGACCGGGCGGTCACCTACCGGCGATTGAACCGGATACCGGACGACTGGGGGACGGCGGTCAACGTGCAGGCGATGGTGTTCGGTAATATGGGATCGTCTTCGGCGACCGGCGTGGCGTTCACCCGCAACCCGGCCACCGGCGAGAATGAGTTTTACGGCGAGTACATAATCAATGCGCAGGGCGAGGACGTGGTGGCGGGTATCCGTACACCCAGCCCCATCGCGCAGTTGGAAAAAGACATGCCGGAAGTGTACGAAAAGCTGACCGGCGTCTACAAGACGTTGGAGAGCCATTACAAGGAGATGCAGGACATCGAGTTCACCGTGCAGGAGCATCGGTTGTACATATTGCAGACCCGGTCGGGCAAACGCACCGCCGCCGCGGCGATCAAGATCGCGGTCGACATGGTGAACGAAGGATTGATCAGCAAGCGGGACGCCATCCTGCGCGTGCCGGCCACGCAGGTGGACCAGATTTTTCATCCGATGGTGGACCCCACGGTGAAAACGAAAGTGTTGGGTAAGGGTCTGGGATCATCACCCGGAGCCGCCGCCGGGAAGGTGGTGTTTACTCCCGAACGTGCGATGGAGTTGTCCAAAAAGAAAGAGCGCGTGATTCTGGTGCGCATGGAAACTTCGCCGGAAGACATCCAGGGTATGAGCGTGGCGCAGGGGATTCTCACCGCCAAGGGCGGCATGACCTCGCACGCCGCGGTGATCGCCCGCGCCATGGGCAAGCCCTGCGTTTCCGGATTGGGTGAGTTGCAGGTGGAATCGCGCCGGAAAAAAGCGTCATTAAATGGAGTGATGCTCAAGGAAGGCGACGCCATCACCCTCGACGGGACCACCGGGGAGGTGATGCAGGGTTTGGTAACGTTGACCCAGCCGCGCGTCACCAGTTATTTCCGGCAGTTGATGGGCTGGGCGGATAAGATGCGCGTGCTCAACGTGCGCGCCAACGCCGACACGCCGCACGATGCGCTGATGGCGCGGGAGTTCGGCGCGCAGGGTATCGGCCTGTGCCGCACCGAACACATGTTCTTCGATGAGGAACGCATTCTGCTGGTGCGCAAAATGATTATCTCCGACAAGGAAAAGGTACGCGAAGAAGCCATCAAAAAACTTCTACCGATTCAACGGTCCGATTTTCTTCAGATGTTCAAAGTGATGAACGGCCTGCCCGTGACCATCCGCTTGCTGGACCCGCCGTTGCACGAGTTTTTACCCGCCGCTCCTCCGGAAATTAAAAAACTGGCGAAGCAGATGCGCATTCCCGCCACCCGGCTGACCCGGAAGATCGATTCCCTGAAGGAACAGAATCCCATGCTGGGCCTGCGCGGTTGCCGGCTGGGCATCGTGTTTCCGGATATCTATGAAATGCAGGTGCGGGCCATTATCGAAGCGGCGTGCAAGCTGGCCAAAAAAGGGGGCAAGGTGCTGCCGGAGATCATGATTCCGCTGGTCAACCACGTCAATGAATTCCGGGTGGTTCGGCAAAACATCGACACGGTAGCGAAAGAGGTGATCGACAAGGCCGGCGTGAAGCTGGATTACAAGGTCGGCACCATGATCGAGTTGCCCCGCGCCGCGGTTACCGCCGACGAAATTGCCAAGGAGGCGGATTTCTTTTCATTCGGCACCAACGACCTGACGCAGACTACATTAGGATTGAGCCGGGACGACGCCGGTGCGTTCCTGGCGCACTATCTGGAACACGGCATTTTGGAGGAAGATCCCTTCGTCAGCGTCGACCGGAAAGGCGTGGGCGCCCTGATCGCCATGGCGATTGAGAAAGGCCGCGCCGCCAACAAAAAGTTACATCTCGGCATCTGCGGGGAGCACGGCGGCGACCCGGCTTCCATCGAGTTTTTCAGTCAACTGGGCCTGGATTATGTGAGTTGTTCCCCGTTCCGGGTGCCCACCGCTTTGCTTTCCGCCGCGCAGGCGGCTATCCAGAACCCGGCTGTGACCAGCGGCAGTACCCCCGCCCCAGTGGGGGGAGAATCCGGTTGACTTCCCCTTTTCCTGCAATCATAATCAACAAATTCAACTGAAGTAAGGAACAATCGTTCGGCCTATGGGCGCCCCCAGACGGTTTTCGGCTTGCTTGGGCCAGGGCGCGGAATCTTTCATCGAAGCAGGAATAACTGCTTGAGAATAAAGTATTTGGAGGTTTAAATGAAGGTGGCAATCACCGGGATCACCGGCATGGTCGGGTCCCATTTCGTCAAGAAACTTTTTCAACAGAGTGCGGGCGGAGACCCGCCCAGTGTGCGGGCTTTGATCCGCGAAGGCAGTGTGGTGGATCATCTCGAAGCGTTCGAGGATGTGGATTATGTGATCGGCGGGCTGGAAGTTAAGGAATCGCTGGCCAAGCTGGTGGACGGCATGGACGTGCTGGTTCACCTGGCGCATTACCCCGGTCCCGTGCAAACGTCGGACGAACTCGTGAAGGTCAACGTGAACGGCTCATTCGATCTTTTGGAAGCGGCGCGCAAGGCGCGGGTCAAGCAGGTGGTGTTTATGAGCGCGTGCATCGTGTTCGGCCAGGTGCTGCCGAGTGTGGATGCCGACCATCCGCTGGATGAAACGCATCCGGTCATGCCGAGCAGTCTATACGGCGCGATCAAGTCATCGATTGAATCGTTCTGTTTCTTTTATCAGCGGAGCCGCGCCTTTGATGTAACGATCCTGCGCCCGGTGACCATTTACGGCGTGAAACCGCAGATCGATAAATCGGAATGGTTCAACACCATCGACTTCCTGGCGACCAATTACAATGTCGATCTCAAGGGCGGCACAAAATACGTATCGGTCGATTCGGTGACCCAGGCGTTGGAAAAAGTCCTGGACAACCCGGACTGCGCCGGCAAGATTTATCATTTGATTGACGGCCATATTCATAATCTGGACCTCGGGCAGATGATCGTGGACACCATCGATTCTTTCGGCGAGATCGAAGGCATCAAGGGCGAGGCAGGTGTGCCCATGTCCAACCAGGCCGCGAAGGACCTGGGGGTGGAGTTCCAGGGCCAGGCAGGGATCACGGAATACATCAAATTGGTTCACAAACTGCAAACGACTTACGGCGGCGAACGTATGCTCGATAAATGGTAACGGATCACCGTCGCACCCCGACGGCCTGAAATAACGGCGCGTGGATTCCGCACACACATTTCTTATCCTGATGCTTTCATCCGAAAATTTTATAAAACAACTGCAGGGGGCGGGTTTTGATTTTTTCACCGGTGTTCCCTGTTCGCTGTTGTCGGGCCTGATCGCTTCGCTCGAATCGGCTCCGGAAATCGGGTACCTGCCCTCGGTCAGGGAGGATGCGGCGGTGGGCTTGTGCGCCGGGGCGTACATGGGCGGCAAACAACCGGTTTTGCTGATGCAGAACTCCGGGCTGGGCTACAGCCTGAATGCGTTCACTTCCCTGAATTTGATCTACAAGATTCCGGTGCTGGTCATCATGAGCTGGCGGGGGTGCGGCGGCAAGGACGCGCCGGAGCATATCATCATGGGCGACATCAACGAACAATTACTCGAAATCTCCGGTATGAAGCATGCGGTACTGGAGGAGGATAATTTGGATCAGGCGTTGACCGACGCGGTGAAAACCATAAAGGAAGAACGGTTGCCTTACACGCTTCTGGTCAAGAAAGGATTATTCGATGAAAGGCATTGACGCGTTTCAGGAGTTGGCGCCCCTGCTGAAAAATGAACCGACGGTACTGGCGAACGGATTCATCAGCCGCGAGTTCTTCAACGTCACCGACCGCCCGGAAAATTTTTACATGATCGGGTCGATGGGTCTGGCATCATCCATCGGTCTGGGGGTGGCGCTGGCTCAACCCGAACGGAAAACGCTGATCTTTGACGGCGACGGCAACGTACTGATGGCTATGGGAACACTCGCCATGATCGCCGCCGCCGCTCCGAAGAACCTGTTCCATATCGTGTTCGACAATGAAGTATACGAATCGACTGGCAGCCAGCGCACGTTGTCGCATCAAATCAAACTGGAGGAAGTGGCGAAAAGCGCCGGTTACAAGCAGGCGATGCGGGTGACCCGCCGTGAGGAAATCAAACCCGCTTACGAAAAGTTTTATCAGGCGGAGGGACCGGTATTTCTGCTCATCAAGGTGGAGCCTGCGTTCGATTCCTCCCAGGGCCGGGTAACGCACACTCCTGAACAAATCCGCGACCGATTCATGGCATCGCTGGCCGGGTAAAAATGGGCATTGAGTAAG
>CBDVDB010000089.1:0-7903 GCA_965372625.1 uncultured Nitrospinaceae bacterium | reverse complement strand
CTGTTGTTCTTCACCTCCGGATTAAAAAAACTGCGGTTGAAGGTCGGTGCGCTGAGTCCGCATCCGTACGACAGGCAGTCGAACCAGGACCCGCCCTTCAATACCCGTTTGTCCCTGCCGTACTCCGGTTTCGGGATGGTGTTGCCGGGGTGCGGCAGGTAATAGGCGTTCACCCACTCCCACACGTTTCCTGACATGTCGTACAATCCGTAGACACTGCGGCCGTCGAGATACGATCCCACCGGCTGGGTGCCCGTCGAATATTTATACGGATTGTTGGATTTGTCGAGCGACCAGAAGTTGCCCCAGGGATAGATGCTGCCGTCTTCCCCGCGCGCGGATTTTTCCCATTCCTGCTCGTCGGGCAGGCGCTTGCCGCGCCATTGGCAATAGTCGTTGGCGTCGAACCAGCTGACGTACGTTACCGGATGGTTTTCCTTGTCCTTGGGAATGCTGCCCTGGGACCAGTGATGCGGCGCTGTTCTTTTCGTGGCATCGACGAATTTTTTGTAATTCCGGTTGGTCACTTCATAGAGGTCGATGTAAAATGCCCGGGTCCGGCTGATGTGTTCGGGCGACTCGTCATCCCAGCGCTCGTTGGATCCCATGACGAATTCGCCCGCGCCGATATAAACCATGCCCTTTATTTTTTTGGTTTTTCCAGATTGTTCTGGGGCGGCGGTCTTATTGCCGGCGCGAGTGGGCGGGCGCGATGATAGAATCCTCCGGTTCGGCCGTTGGCTTTCGGTGAACAGAAAGGGATCCGGAGTCTTGAAAGGACTCAGGGTTGCCAGCGGCAGGCCCCCCTGGTGGCAGGACCGGCATTCGGGTTTTTTCGTTTTTTCGGCGCGGGCCTGTTGAATATTTTCCGGCAGATGGCAGGCGGTCTCACAAGTCGCTGTCAGGGGGTGCATATCCCGCAAATGCTCGAAAGCCGCAACGGATGAGGCCGAGGCCGCCATCCCAAGCACGCCACCGAGAGCCAGACAAAAATATTTGCGCATTCTTTTGAAATTTCCTCTGGTTTGGTTAACAATGGGGCGGCGGCCGGAAATTTTCGACCGGGAAACACTTCGCCGCCGGTTCTGAAAAAGTTTATAAAATGCGCCGGGTGGAGTCAAAAGGTAAATTTCAATAAGGGAAAAGAATGTCGCAGCAAGAATGGCAATGGATATCCGATGGTCTGAATACCGCGGAAGAGAATATGGCGGTGGATACGTCCCTGCTGGCGGATTGCGCACAGGGCCTGATTCCGCCGGCGGTGCGGTTTTACGGCTGGTCCGAGCCGGCGATCACCCTCGGGTATTCGCAAAAAGCCGAGGCGG
This sequence comes from uncultured Nitrospinaceae bacterium, assembly GCA_965372625.1. Classification (GTDB taxonomy): domain Bacteria; phylum Nitrospinota; class Nitrospinia; order Nitrospinales; family Nitrospinaceae; genus SZUA-226. Next base: position 6,578 of record CBDVDB010000089.1, on the reverse strand, counting down.
AGCTGGACCTTAACCGTTGCCGGGAATTGGGAATCGCCGTCGTTCGGCGGCCCACCGGCGGGCGCGCCCTTTTGCATTATAATGAATTGACCTATGCGGTGGTAGCGCCGGTAACCCTGGCCCCATTCAATAAGGGATTGAAAGCCACCTTCGAAGCCATCAGCGAGGCTTTGCTGAACGGGCTGCAAAATCTTGGAATCCGGGGCGGCCTCAACACCGGCAAACACCAATCCGGGTCCGGACATCGGCGATCCCCGGCGTGTTTTGCGTCGCTCAATCATTGTGAAATCACCGTCGACGGCAAAAAACTGGTGGGCAGCGCCCAGAAGCGAACCGCGAAAGCGTTTTTACAGCACGGGTCGGTGATCATCGATTCCGATCACGAGTTGTTCACGTCCCTGTTAAAGTTCGAGGATGAAATCACGAGAACGGAGACCCGGCAACGTCTGTTGCAATCGACCACCGCCTTGAATCGGGTTTGCGGCCGCGAAGTCTCGCTCGAAGAAACCGCCGCCGCTTTAATGGCAGGATTCCGAACCACCTTTGGCGGCAACTGGGTTCAAGGACAGTCTCCGCTTCCACCTCTGACCTCCGCCGGACCTTTCGATGATGCAAAAGTTTAAATTAAAAAATTCGTTGGGAACTTTAATGCTGGTGTGTTTGCTGGCGTTTTTCCCCACTGCCTGCGGCAAGGGCAAAATGTTCGGTGAAGACCCGAAGCGCCAGAAATATAAGGACCGCACCCTGCAGTACCTTAAAGATTTGAAGCCGGACATCCTGAAAGCCCAACTGGCTTATGTGAACCGGGACCGGTTTCCGGACCTGGTCCTGCTTCGTAAAGGCGGCAAAGGCCAACCGGTGATCCAGGTGTGGCACAATCAGGCGGGAGAAAAATACGTTCCCGTCCCACGGGTGGGATGGGAAGGTCAGGCGTCCGACCGCATTGTGTTTATGGCATTGCAGGATTTGGATCATGATAGGGTCCAGGACCTCGTCCTGGTCGGGCGGTTTGCCAATGGCTCGGCGGCCAAAGTTCTGTTCAACAGCGGCAAGGGTTATTTTTACACGAAGAAGGAAATTCCATTTCCCCACGTGCGGCGGGGCACGGACCGGGTGGATTTGCGGGATATCGACGGCGACGGCCACGTCGATTTATTCTTCACGGGAAAAAAAGTTCTGGATGACCAGGGAAAAATTCACCGGTACCAGACCCAGTTCATGATCAATAATGGCCGCGGGCAGTTTAAGGATTCCACGCAGTTGCTGATGCCGCCGTTGAAGCCGGGTATCGTCGGCACCTCCTTCGCCGATTATGACGGCGACAAAAATTTGGATATTTTTTTGATCAACGGTGAAGGGCAAAACTCACTGCTGATCAACAACGGCCTGGGGGCTTTTAAAGACCGCACTGCCGAGTTGCTTCCGTTCATTGACGACCGGAGCGCCCACGCGGACTGGGCCGATTTCGATCTGGACGGCGATAACGATTTGCTGGTGGTCAATCGCAAGGAACTATCGCCGGGGGAATTCAGTTATTTTCTGGTCAATCAGGGGCACGGCTATTTCAAGAAGGCACCCTTCGAGGCGTCTCCCCGTGCGGTTTTCCGGGCAGTGTATCTTCTGGATGCCAACGGCAGTGAGTTTCCCGATATTATTTTATTGAGCGATAAAGGGATTCATTTTTTAAGAGGGCTGGGAAAGTGGCGGTTCTGGAAAGAGTCCCGCCGAAGGCTCCCCTTTAACGATCAGTTTTACGAGCTGGTTTTCGCCGACGTTAACCGCGATTCCTTTCTCGATATTTTTACTTACGCCAAACGAGAAGGCCGCGGCATTTTATGGATCAACACCTTTGAATAAAGTGACAGGAAAATAGTATGCCCTCTTTTAAACATCTGACTTTTCTGAAAGTGCTGGCGGTGATCGCCTGGGCCGACGGCGAGATGACCGAATCGGAAAAAAATATTCTCAAAAAGTTTTACCGGAAGTTCGGCCTGGACAAAAATGATGTCCGGCAATTGAATCCCTACCTGCTGGCTCCGATTCCCAAAAAGGAACAGGAACACCTGTTCCGGCAGTTGGCGGCGGAGTTGAAATCCCAAAAGGAAAAGGACGCCATCATCGCGGAATTGGAAAGCATCGCCAATGCCCACCGTGAATTGAAAACCGAGGAAAACGAACTGGTGGAGGAATTTATCCGCCTGCTCAAAAAAACCTCCTTCACCAAGCGGTCGTTCGGCCGGGTGCGGAATTTTTTTCAGGCCACGATATTCAAACCGGCGATTGAAAGAAATATTGTGCTCCATAAGTACTTCAAGAACACCGTTATGAAAAAACTGGAACTGAAAATGAAGGGAGCGAAGAAAAAACTCAATCTCGAAAACAGCAATGTCTATTTTATCTGCCTGTTCGGCGCTCTGCTGGCTTTGGTGGCGCAGGTGGACGATCATTTTGATGACGAAGAAAGAAAGGCCCTTCACCAGATATTGATGGAGCGGTTTGAGTTTTCCGGTTGGGAACGGCAGTTGCTGTTCGAAGTGATTGAGGAACAGGCGCGGCAAGGGTTTGACTTTCATGAAGTGGTCACCGAGTTCAACAGCCGCGTTTCCTATAATGACCGGGTGAGAGCGGTCGACTGCTTCTGGGCCATCGCCGTGGCCGACGGCTCTATCTCTCATGAAGAAAACGAAGAAGTTCGACGTATCACCAAGGCCATGCTTATTCCGCATCATATTTTCAAGGAATCCAAAAAGAAATTTCTGAAGCAACTGAAATCATCATGACAATTGCGACTAAGCGCTTTCAGGTTGCCACCAAAGGATTCGGCGATATCATCGACATCACCGCTGAAGTGTCGCGGGAGGTCGCCGCTTCCGGGGTGGCCGATGGCATTGCCACCGTGTTCGTGCCGGGTTCCACCGCGGGCATCACCAGTATCGAGTACGAGTCCGGAGCGGTCAGCGATCTTCAGAAAGCCATCGAGCGTCAGGCCCCGATGGATCTGCATTACGACCACGACGCGCGTTGGGGGGACGGCAACGGCTTTTCCCATGTGCGCGCCGCGTTGATGGGGGCGTCTTTCACCGTGCCGTTGGTCGCCGGCCAACTGGAGCTGGGGACCTGGCAGCAGATCGTGTTGTGCGATTTCGACAACCGCCCCCGCACCCGGGAGATTGTGGTTCAAATCATGGGCGAGGCATGAAACCGCAGAAAGAAAAACAATTTATCGGTATCCTGTTCGAATGTTGCAACGTGTACCGCCGCATTTATATCAATAAAGACGGCAACGCCTACGAGGGCCGGTGTCCCAACTGTTACGGCAAAGTCAAGGTGATCATCGGGCCGGACGGCACCGACCAGCGTTTCTTCACCGCCCGCTGAAATTTTTCGGAACGATCCCTTATGAAAATCGTATTGCAGAGAGTGCTCCGCTCTTCCGTCAGCGTGGAGGATGAAACGGTCGGCGAGATCGGCCGGGGATTGACGATCCTGTTCGGCGTGGAAAAGGGGGATGCCGATACGGCGGTGGATGCTCTTGCCGGGAAGGTGCTGAATCTGAGAATCTTCGCCGACTCGCAGGGGAAAATGAATCTTTCGTGTCTGGATGTGAAGGGCGACATTCTTGTCGTGTCGCAGTTTACCCTGGCGGGCGACTGCTCGCGCGGGCGGCGGCCCGGCTTCGACAACGCGGCGGCCCCCGAAGAAGCGGAACGGCTCTACAAAAATTTTGTGAAGAAACTCGCCGAGTCAAAGCTGAACATTCAGGAAGGGCGATTCGGCGCCCACATGCAGGTGGATATCGTCAACGACGGACCCGTCACCTTCATTCTGGAGCGGTGACCGGCGCCCCTCAACCGGCTGTGGATTGACGGGATTGAATCAGCCGGCGCACGTCGGCTTTTTTGAGATGGTACTTTTTGGCGAGGATGGAGATATTCTTCCGGCAATGCGCCGCCATTTCCTCATTCTGACTTTTCCGGTACAGCGTTTCCGCCAGCGCCATATACGCCACGGCTTTATGTCCGGCTTTCAGATGGTCGTTCAACCGGCCCAAATGATAATAATTGTCCGGCGCCTCCGGGTCCAATCCGGTAGCAGTTTCGTAGGCGGCCATCGCGCGGTCATAACGTTGCGTGATGTCCCACAGCTCGCCCAGCGCCTGTTGCGCCTGCAAGTTGGAAGGGTCCAGCCGCACCGATTCTTCGTAATAGCCGATGGCCTGCGGGTACCGGTTCAGTTGGTGATAGGTCCAGCCCAGCCCCGCCAGAATTTTCGGATCGTTGGGATGCGCCTTGCGCGCCATTCGGAAATGATTCAACGCCCGGTCGCTGTCGCCCTGCCGCGTCAAAGCCACAGCCAGATTAAAATGGGCCGACCCGTGATCGGGGTCGAGCCTTAACGCCCTCCGGTATTCCGCCAGTGCCCGCTCCGGTTTTCCCGTCTTATCCAACAGGACTCCCAGGTTGTTGTGCGTTTCCGCCGAGTCCGCATCCTTTGCCAGCGCCTGCTGGAGTTGTTTCATCGCCAGCCGGTGCAATCCCAGATGCTGGTACGCCGCCGCCAGGTTGTTGTGGATTTTGACCGTGCCGCGTCCGGTATCGGCAAATGGTTGCAGGAGATCGATCGCGTCGCGGTACCGCTTCTGGCCGATGTACACCGCGCTGAGGGATGAAAGGGTGGCGCGGTCGCGCGGTTTCATCTCCAACGCCTTGAGGAGCAAGGGTTCCGCCTCTTTATATTCCTTGAGTTGGTACAGCGCCCAGCCGAGGTCGCGGTGGGCGGCGGCGTGTTTCTTGCTCAGGCGCACCGCGTCTTTCAGGTGGCTCGCTCCTTCCTCATATTGTCCGAGCGAAAGATAAGCGTGCCCCAGCCGGTAATGGATGTCCGTATTGTTGGGATCGATCGTCACCCGCGTTTGGAGTTGCGCGATTTGTTTCTCGATCGATGGCGTGTCCTGCGCACAGGCGACTCCCAAAAGCGCACATAGAATGGCTAAACAGGTAACGCGTCTCATATAAAAATTGTCGCAGGAAACACCGCAAGGCACAACCGAAACAACGGAGGAGGAGAACTTAAATTAGAAAGGAATAGAGGCCAGGGCCAGTTGCATGAGTTTGGTGGGATACAGGCCGATGGCGAGGATGGCGATGGAGCTGACGGTGACGATGGCCGTCATGCCTTTACTGATATGGATGGCTTCGGTGGATTCCTCCGTCTGGAAATACATCATGGCGATGACGCGCAGGTAGAAGTACACGGCGATCATGCTGGCGATCACCGCCATGACGGCGATCAGCACATAGCCCTGTTTGATGGCGGCGACGAACAGGTACAATTTTCCGAAGAACCCGGCGGTGGGCGGGAACCCGGCCAGTGACAGCATGAACAGGGCCATCGCCGCGGCCAGATACGGTTGCCGCTTGGCCAGCCCCTTGAAGCGGTTGATGGAGTTCGATCCTTCCCCTTCGCCTTCCAGCATGAACACCACGGCGAACGCGCCGATATTCATGAACAGGTACACGCCCAGGTAAAACAGGATACTCGCCATGCCGTCCTGGCTGTTGGCGACGATGCCGATGAGCAGGTATCCCGCGTGCGCGATGCCGGAATACGCCAGCATGCGTTTGAGGTCATCCTGAAAGATGGCCGCCGTGTTGCCGACCAGCATGGTGATCACCGAGACGCCGAACAGGAAGGGCATCCAGATTTCCTGCAGGCTGGGCAGGGCGGTGAAAAAGATGCGGGCGATCAACGCAAACGCCGCCGCCTTGGTCGCGACCGACATGAACCCGGTGATCGGCGTCGGCGCGCCCTGATAAACGTCCGGCGTCCAGGCATGAAACGGCACCAGCGATACTTTGAACGCGAGCCCGCAGAACACCAGTCCCATTCCTATATAAAGCAGTTTGTTCAGGCTGTAGGGGTTGGTTTCCAGCAGGCGGCCGATCTCGCGGATTTCCGTAGTGCCGGTGCCCGCGTACATCAACGCCATGCCGTAGACCAGGATGGCGGAGGCGAATGCGCCCATCAGCAGGTATTTGATGGTGGACTCCTGCGACGCCACCGTTTCCCAGTTCAGTTTCTTGACGTCCCCCGGCTGTTCGGTGCCCTTGCCGTGCTTGGCGGAAAAGCCGCACAGGATATACAGGGCGATGGAAAAGATTTCCAGGGAAATGAACGCGGTGATCAGGTTGCCGGACTTGGCGAGAAACATCATGCCGACCACGGCCATCATAATGAGGCAGTAATATTCGGCCTTGTTTTCGTTGTTGGGTTTCGGAAAACGTACCGTCCCCATGATCACGAACAGGGACATCAGCAGGAAGATAAGGTTGAAGCTCTGGCCAAAGCGGTCGAACAACAGCGCTCCGCTGAACATGGCCGGGTTGGCGCCGTCGCTGATGGAGGGGGCCAGTCCCCACAAATAAACGGAATAGGCTAAAGACGTCACGATGCCCGCCGTGGTGGAGCGCGACAGATACGCATTCGTGTTGAAGGTCTTGATCAGCCCCATCATCAGCACGAGGAAAGCCGTGAGCACCAGAATCAATTCCGGGCCGATGGCCTGCCAGTTCATGTCT
>CBDVDB010000088.1:0-7964 GCA_965372625.1 uncultured Nitrospinaceae bacterium | reverse complement strand
TAAAATATTTTGCTTTACTCAAAGGCCGCATCCCACCAGGGCTGAAAATGTTCCGGCCAGGGAGCCGTCAGATCGATCTCGCCATCGATTCCGTTAAAACGTAAACGGTAGGCATGCAACCCGTAACGATGCGTATCGTCGACACTCTCACCATATACTGGATCGTTGACCACCGGCAACCCCACACTGGCCAAGTGTACGCGAATCTGGTTGGTTCTGCCGGAGCGGGGCAACGCCTTGAGCAAAGTTCTGCCGTTCAGCGTACACAACCTTTCGAAATGAGTGACCGCCTCTTTGGGGTTCCGGGTCTGATAGCCCACCGCCCGTGCCGCGCCGTCGACTTTACCGATCGGCGCGTCCACTATAAAATTTTTTTCAGGAGGGACCCCCTCGACCAGCGCCAGGTATTCCTTATCGACCCGATTGCCCTCGAACTCGCGCATCAAATGCGTCGCCACCCGCCGCGATTTGGCGAACACCACCAACCCGGTGGTGAGCGCGTCCAATCGTTGCACCGGCCGGGGCTTCTCGCCGGGATAGGCGTCCTTCAGAATTTCAGTCATGCTGTTTAGGAAATAACGTCCGCTGGGATGCACCGGCAGGGGTGCGCCCTTGTTGAATACGCGGATAGACTCATCCTCGTAAACCACGTTCAGCGAGCGGTCGGCGGGGGGTTCTTCCCGGATTCCCATGCGCGTCACAATATAATCGTGCTCCCGGAGGAGGGTGCCGGGAGTCACGCGCTCGCCATTGACGGTGATCCGCCCGTCCGCAATGCGGCTCAGCCACTCTTCCCGGCTCAGGTAGGGAAACCGGTCCGTGAAATAACGCACCGCCGTATAGCCGATGTATTTTCCGGGTAGATAGGATTCGTATTTATGTTCAGTGGGAGGAGGGCGGTACAATTCCACCATGCAATGACCTCAAGATGTGTCGGGGTTCAGTTGTTTCTGGGATCGACCGGGGCTCGCAACAGGTATTCATAATCCTTGCCCAATGATTGGACCACCCCCGGCCAGATATTCTGTTCGGCGGAGGTGAATACAAACTGACCCTGAGCATCGCAGGTCAACCAACTGCGCTGGTCCATTTCCCCGGCCAACTGGCCGGAACCCCAGCCGGAATACCCCATGTAAAACCGGAGACTGTCCTTCGGGTTTTCCAGATTCGGCAAGATACTCTCCAACGCGTCCCAACTCAAACCCATATAGACGCCGGGACACACTTCCTCCAGCTCCGGCAGGGGACGGGGAGACTGTACCAGATAGAACACCTGGGAGGGAGACACCGGACCGCCGATGAAGACATCGAATTCGTAACCCGATAACAACTCCGAGGAGGCAAACACTTCGGATGATTTCAATCCGGAATTACGGTTGATCACCAGACCGAACGATCCTTCGTCGTTATGGTTGCAAAGCAACACCACCGTCCGCGAAAAATTGGGGTCCGGCAACACGGGATTGGCGATTAAGAAGGATCCTTTTTCGTACGAACCGTTTTCCATGGCGATGTGAAGAGTGGCGCGGCGGAAACCGCACCGTCTAAATATTCAATGATTGCAATTTCTTGAAATTGGGATTCAGTTTGGCGCTGGCCTTGCCCTCGCGGGTGCCGAAATTATTATCCAGATAGACCGCGACCAGATTGGGAAACCGTTTCGAAAGCGACAATGCGAGAAAACCCTCATCCCCGATTTCATTCTGCGCCAGGTCCATCTCCTCGATTTTTTCCAGTTGGTTTTCCTCAGCCAGGACACGGGTACCCGCATCCTTGAGGTAATTGCGGTACAGATTGAGCGTTTTCAATTTCTTGAGAACCGGGGATTTGACGAGGGCGCGAACCCCCTCCGGACCCAGATCGTTGCCGCCCAGCTCCAGCCAGTTGAGCTTGCCGAAAACTTCGGATTCGGCCAGATAATGGGCGCCGGCATCGCCGATTTTATTGCCGCCCAGATTGAGGCGCTTGATATTGGCAATCCGGGGGTCCTCCCCGATCACCTGCAGGCCGTTGATTCCGACGCAACAGCCCTTGAGGTCCAACTCCCGCTGGTTTTCTGACAGCCGGTCATCCACCACCTTGGTCATGGCATCGACCAGTTTTTGCCCCGTATAGTTGCAGGGCTGATCCGCATCATAAATCCGATATCCACTTAAAGACGGCATAATTCCTCTTGTTCCCGGGGTCTGAAATGATTTCTATCCCCCGATTTTAACCCACAAATGGACAAATTTTTAACAAATTCGGGGTATTAGGCATAAATTACACGTTTTCAATTGAGTGCGGACAGGCTATTATACTGTTGACAGAAAATCAATATAATTTAGAATCCGCTGTTTACTTGGAGAATCAATGGAACTGGATTTTGACAAAATGGGGGGTCTCGTCCCCGCGATCATACAAGACCATGAAACCGGCAAGGTGCTGATGCTGGCCTACATGAATCCTGTCGCCTGGGAAAAAACTCTGGAAACGGGTAAAGCTTGGTTTTACAGCCGGTCGCGCGACAAGCAATGGATGAAGGGCGAGGAAAGCGGCAATGTGCAGATCGTCAAGGAAGTGCTGGTCGACTGCGACGACGATACGGTCCTCCTCAAAGTCGAGCAGGTCGGCAAGGCCGCCTGTCACAAAGGTTACACCAGTTGTTTTTTCCGCAAGTTGAATGGCGAAGTCACCACGGTCGAAGAAAAAGTGTTCGATCCGGATAAAGTCTATAAAAAAAAGTAACATAAACCCTAAAATGGCAGGTATGAATTAATGAGTGGTAATGTTTTGAAGTTGGGAATTCCAAAAGGCAGTCTGGAAGAGGCGACGGTCAATCTGTTCGCCAAGGCGGGGTATCAAATCAAAATCAGCAGCCGGTCCTATTTTCCGAGCATCGACGATGATGAAATCGAGTGCATGCTGATCCGCGCGCAGGAGATCGCCCGTTACGTGGCCGATGGCGTGCTGGACGCCGGACTCACAGGTAAGGACTGGGTGCTGGAAAACCGGGCGGATGTGGTGGATGTTGCCGACCTGATGTACTCCAAAGTTTCGGCGCGGCCGGTGCGCTGGGTGCTGGCGGTGCCCAACGATTCACCGATCAAATCCGTGAAAGACCTGCAGGGCAAACGCATTGCGACGGAAGTCGTCAACATGACCGAGGACTACCTGAAGAAACACGGCGTGACTGCCTCAGTTGAATTTTCCTGGGGCGCGACCGAGGTGAAACCTCCGAAATTGGCAGACGCCATCGTGGAAGTCACGGAAACCGGGAATTCCCTCCGGGCCAACAACCTCAGGATTCTGGATACCCTGATGGAATCGAATACCAAATTCATCATGAACAAAGACGCCTTCAAGGACGAGTGGAAGAAAAATAAAGTCGACCGCCTGGTCCTCATGCTCAAGGGCGCCATGGCCGCCAACCAGAAGGTGGGAATGATGATGAACGTTCCTAAAAAATCTCTCGACGCGGTGATGAAGATTCTGCCGCCGGAGGTCAAGCCCACCCTCGCTAATCTGAGCGACGAAAAGTGGGTGGACCTGACGGTCATCCTTGAGGAAAAACTGGTGCGGGAAATCGTTCCGGATTTGAAAAGCGCCGGCGCGGAAGACATCGTCGAGTTTCCCCTGAATAAGATTATCCATTAAATCCAAAGAGAACTCCCTTGGCCCAAGACGAAGAAAATCAGAATCCAGATCCGGATTCGCCGGTACCGGAGCCTGCTCCGGAAGACACGGCTCATCCCGAGCCTGAACAACTGCCGGTTGTTCATCCGGACCCCCCGCCGCGTACGTTCGGATTGTCCCGGAAGCCTAAAAAAGAAAAGAAATCTTCCGGCCTTTGGGGAGTTTTATTTTTCTTTCTGCTGATGGTTGCCGGAGGCGTGGCGGGTGGCGGGTATTATCTCTATCAGGAACAGATTAAATTTCAAAACGAAACCCTCGCCAAATTTTCCCAACAGGAGGCCGATCTGACCGCTTTGGATACCGAAGCGGATCTGACCCGTCAAAACCAACAGTCGATCGATGCCCTGAATCAGGATTTAAAGCAATTCAAAACCGACATGACCGCCACCCTTAAAGCTCACCAGAATTCGCTGACCACGCTGGATGAAGATGTTCTGAGATTAAAAGAAAAGGTGGAAGAAAAAACCGAAGCCCCGCCGGTTCCTCCCTCGTTGATTGAGGGAGTCGACTTGACGCCCGAACCAATCCCCGAAGAAGCCCTGCCGGAAAGCCCGGATCAAGACCTGCCTGCGGACGACCCCACCGGAGAGGATGAATCCGACGATGAAACGCAAAGGTTCATGGACTGGATGGGAAACTTCTTCTCTGCCATCTGGAACTGGTTCGCCGGCCTGTTCAGCTGAAGTCCCTACTTATATTTCGATTCAAACTTTTATCCTGAATCAAACTTTAACGAATTGGATCATGGCCGGGTTGTCGAGGATGCCCTTTTCAAGACAGAGGTCACGGAAATGCTGGAGGCCGGCAATTTCTACCACACCCAGATCGTAGATAATTTTGTTCGAGAGATAATCGATGCAGGTTTCAAAATCGATTCCCGATTTTTCGGATTCGGCCCGCGCGATCTCATTCAGGCGCGCCAGCCCATCGGCCTTGGCCTCTTGCAGTACCACCAGAAAATTTTTGTCGAGCGCCACCCCGCTGTCCACCGCCACGACGGCATGCACGAACGTTTTACCGGTCTGCTTAAACCATAGTTCACTCAGATCATAGATTTCGAGGCCGGGATCGGCGGACCGCAGGTGAAAGGCGGGATCGCCGATGACGAGAGCGGCATCGTGCTCCTTCAGCATTTTTTCCGGATCGGGATCAGCGGTTTCAAAAATCACGTCCGCAGGAAATACTTCGCCGAACAACACCCGGAGCAACGCCTCGGAAGTGCGGGAACGGACGTCCAGCGCGATGGATTGTACTTCCTTAAGCGGCCGGCGCGAGGCGAACAACACCGTGCCCACCGGACCCCGCGAGGCCACCGCAATGCCCGACAGCAGACGATAACGATCCGCAAGTTTCAGATACTCGATGGAGGGAATCATCGCCATGTCCAGTTCCCCCGCTTGCAACCGCTCCGCCAGATCGGCCGGTGAGGCGGTGACCAGGGTGATTCCCAGTTGCCCGGCCCTCTCTTGGAGAGGAATTAAAAGGGGTTGGGCATTGAGGAAGTCGTGAAAACCGAATTTTAATTTTTTTCCGGCCATATTAGAATTCAAAAGAAATAAAAAAACCGGGATGGAGAATCTCCATCCCGGTTAAAAAATCATAAACCTCACACAAAAAGCGGCGCCAGAACCAGGGAAACGATGGACATCAGTTTGATGAGGATGTTCATCGCCGGACCCGACGTGTCTTTGAGCGGATCGCCCACGGTGTCGCCCACGATGGTGGCGGTGTGCGCTTCGGAACCTTTGCCGCCCAGGTTCCCCCTCTCGACATATTTTTTGGCGTTGTCCCAGGCGCCGCCGCCATTGGACATGAACAGGGCCAGCAAAATTCCGGTCAAGGTCGCGCCGACCAACATCCCGCCCAGGGCTTCCTTCCCCATCACCAAACCCATGGTGATGGGCATGAGAAACGCGATAACGCCGGGCGCCACCATTTCCCGTAACGCGGTCCTGGTGCAGATATCGATACAACTGGCGGTATCGGGTTTGCCGGTACCTTCCAAAAGACCGGGGATTTCCCGGAACTGACGGCGGATTTCCTCGATCATAACGAACGCGCCTTTGCCGACGGAGGTCATGGTAAGGGACGCTACCAGAAACGGCACCATGCCGCCGATCAGCAGGCCGATGATCACGTTGGTGCTGGTGATGTCAATGGTTTCAATCCCCGCCGCCTGCGTGTAGGCTGCGAACAGGGCCAGGGCGGTTAACGCCGCCGAACCGATGGCGAACCCTTTACCGATGGCGGCCGTGGTGTTGCCCAACGCGTCGAGGCCATCGGTGATTTTCCGGGTTTCTTCACCCAGGCCCGCCATCTCGGAAATACCGCCGGCGTTGTCAGCGATCGGTCCATAGGCATCGACCGACATGGTGATTCCCACCGTAGCCAGCATACCGACCGCCGCCAGAGCCACGCCGTACAGATCGGCGGAATAGGCGCCGACGAAAATGGCCAGACAAATAATCAAAATGGGCGCAACGACGCTTTCCAAGGCCACGGCCAATCCGGTAATCATTACCGTTGCCACGCCGGTTTTACTGGACTCGGCGATTTTGATGACGGGTTTGCCCGCCGTATAGTATTCAGTGATCAAACCAATCGCGATACCCGCCAGACATCCAAAAGTCAACGCCACAAACACGCCCATCGGCAGACCCATGATCGAAATGGCGATGAATCCGGCCGCCAGCAGGACACCGGCGCTGATGAAGGTGGAGTAACGAAGCACATCGGCTGGGTCCATGTTCGACATGACGCGGATGGAACGGATGCCGATGACCGAGGCGACCAGTCCCGCCATGGCGATGATTAAGGGAAGCGCCATGTATTGGAAACTTTGGTCCCCCATGGTGGTGGCAATGGCGATGGTGGCGATCATGGAGCCGACGTAGGATTCGAAAATATCGGCGCCCAGTCCGGCGGTGTCGCCCACGCAGTCACCCACGTTATCGGCGATGACGCCGGGGTTTCTGGGATCGTCTTCGGGAATTCCGGCTTCGACTTTACCGACGAGATCGGATCCGACGTCGGCGATCTTGGTATAGATACCCCCGCCGACACGGGCGAACAGAGCGATGGAACTGGCGCCCATGGCAAATCCGCTGATGATGCTTGCGTTTTCACCGCGGCCGAACATCAGGAACAATCCGCCGACGCCCATCAGGCCGAGGCTGGCCACGCACAGGCCCATCACGGAACCGCCGTTGAAGGCGATGTCGAGGGCCTTGGCCTGACCGGATTCGTTGGCGGCCTGCGAAGTGCGCACATTGGCGGTGGTGGCGGCGTTCATGCCGAAGAATCCCGCGGCCATGGAGCAAGCCGCCCCCAGGATATAAGCCACCCCGGTCCAGAACCCGACCCAGAGGGATTGCTGGGAAGTGATAAAGATCACCAGAAGGATAAACACTCCGCCGACGAAATAAGCCAGAATGCGGTATTCGCGCGAGAGAAACACCATGGCTCCTTCGTGGATGGATTCGGCGATTTCCGTCATTTTTTCGTTGCCTTCGGGCTGGTCGTCGACATATTCATAAATTTTCCATGCGATGGCCAATCCAAACAGTCCAAACAGCGGGCTCAGGTAAACGAAATTGTGCGATGCCTGGAAAATCGCAAATACCACATATAAACCCACGGCAAGAGCCACGAAAAAAAGCTCTCCCTTATATTCCTTTATCATTCTGGTTGTTCCTCCGTTTGATTAGATTTTTTGTTGAGTTCTTTCAGAGTATCTTCGATCCCGCGCACCACATCTTCCAGGATTTCGTTTACCTGGGGAATTTCCTCATCGGTGAAAGGGGAAAGCACATAATCGACGACCTCCCCCGTGTCTTCCGGGCGGCCCACCCCGATACGGAACCGCGCGAATTCGCCGGTCCCCAGTTTTTCAATAATGGAACCGACGCCGCCGTGACCGGCATGGCCTCCTTTGAATTTTTTTTTGATCTTTCCCAGCGGTAAATCGATCTCGTCATGCACGACGATCATCCGCTCCGGAGGAATGTCCAAAGCCTGCAGGAGGGCTTTGGCGGCCACTCCGCTTTCATTCATATACGTCATGGCCTTGGAGATAACGACGGGGCACCCCTCGACCTCACCCCGCCCGCACAGTGCCCGGTGTTGATGCTGATCCAGTTTGATCCGATGTTTTTCCGATAGCGTATCGATCGCCAAAAATCCCACGTTATGCCGCGTCAACTCGTAACGGGGACCGGGGTTGCCCAACCCGAGAATCAGGTACACGAGCGCTATTTCTTTTCGGGTTCGGCAGACTCGGCCTTTTCTCC
>CBDVDB010000087.1:0-8032 GCA_965372625.1 uncultured Nitrospinaceae bacterium | reverse complement strand
CTGTACGCTCAAGGCACTGGGGCTGGCCACCAATCTTCAGGTTGCCACCATTCTATCCGATGATACCACCGGTCAATACCTGACGGCCAAGATGGTCAAACAGGCCGCCTGACAGGCCGGACCTTTAATCTCATGATTAGCCACTGATCTCCCGGATCCCATCCAGCCGGGAGATCTCCATGAGCAAACCTTCCTGGCTTTTTCCCTTGTTGCTGGTTAATACGTAAGTCAGTTGCACCTCGTGGTTGACCCGATCCACCCGATAACGAGTCTCCTGCACCAGGAACTCGTTTTCCCGGATAATTTCCACGGATCGGTTTTTGACCGATTCGTAGTTTTCAAGGTCCATCCGGATCGACACTTCCCCGTAATTTTCCACCGAAATCCAGCTTTCCACATAACGGAAAAAGACCAGCATGAGGATCACCAGCAGGGTTCCCCAAAGCGCCAGGGGGAACAATCCTTTGCCGATGACGATTCCCAACCCGGCGACAAACCAGATACACCCGGCCGTGGTGAGCCCGCGCACCATGTTCTCCTCCCGCATGATGGCCCCGGCACCCAGAAAACCGATGCCGGTGATGATGCCCGCGGCCATGCGGTTGGGATCAAACACCATCTCCGGGTGAAAATTGTTCTGATAATATTCCGCCCCCACAATCATCATGGTCGCACCCAGGCAGACGACGATATGCGTGCGAAACCCGGCGGGACGCCCGTGCATCTCCCGCTCCATGCCAACTATCCCGCCCAATAAAACAGCCAGGACCAATCGAAACAGAACTGAAGAGTCGACCAGCCAGTTAAATTCAAAATCCATCGGACCTCCTTGCTCAAAAATGAATCCTAACCCAATGTTGCAAATTCCACATGGTAGCCGGCGTACTTTCTCAGGTTGATCACCCGATGCTCAAAAATCAGGTATTGCCCCTTGATGCCGGTCAGCCGGTCCCGGAACTCAGGTTCCTTGTCCAGGTTATGACTGACAATCTTCTGAGGCACCGCAGTCACCGGGTAATGCAACTCCTGTACGGTTTCATCCTTTAAAAAATACTGTTTCAGGTCGTCAGGAATCCATTCCCAGACCTTCTCCCGGTACTCCTTCAGATCCACCGGCTCCGCTTCTCCTTTGAGCATTTTTCGCCAGTTGGTCTTGTCCGCCATATGTCCGGCCAAAGCGACTTCGATCAAACCGGACAGTTTCCGCTCCGGGGTGCGGGCGATCACCAGCCCCTGCACCGCGCCCTGATCGATCCAGCGCGAGGGGATGTTCCAATGCCGCGTCACCCCCACTTTAACCCCCGACGTCAGCGACAGATAAACCAGGTGATCTGTCTGGCAGTACTTCTTGAAAAATTCCCGATCCTGCTCGTTGCCAAATTCATGCTCGCACTTCTCCGGCCGGACGGCGCACATGGCGTTTTCCGGGAGGTCGCGGGCACAGGGGAAACAATACCCCTGATCATAGGTTTTTTTGATGGCCCGGCCGCACTCGATACAAGTGATCTTGTTTAAAAACTTTAAAGACACCTCATGCCCTATCGCCGGATTGAACGGCACCGGCTTTTCATCCAGACTCAGGGAATATTCTATAGGGTCCGCTTCTTCATGGGTCATTTTGCGGAGCTGTCCCGCGGTTTTCATGGCATTCTCTATATTCTTAAATGGAAAAACACCAGGGGTTATTCCACCCAAAAGGGTTCGTCAATCAAAAGGTTCGAATGGCAAAGGCATTATAGCATTACGACGACAGGGGGGATCTCAGGGGAAAGGCTTTCAGCCGAGAACCAGAATGAAGGCTTTGTAAAACAGCATGGCCAGAACGGCGGTGAAAGGGACGGTGGCAACCCAGGAGACGACGATTTTTTTGATGATGTCGAGATTCAAACTGGCCAGCCCGCGGGCCATCCCCACACCGATCACCGAACCGACCAGCGTATGAGTGGTGGAGATGGGCAGACCCATTTTGGAACAGACCAGAACCACGGTCGCCGCGGCGAACTCTGCCGCGAAACCGCGCGACGGGGTGATCTCGGTAATCTTTTTGCCAACCGTTTCCATCACCTTCATTCCCCAGATTAACAAACCGATCACGATACAGGTGGCGCCCATCGCCAATATCCACAGGGGCATCGCCACCTTCATTTCAACGCTCCCGTTTTTGAGGATGGCAACCACCGCCGCCAAAGGCCCCACCGCGTTGGCGACGTCATTGGCGCCGTGTGCGAAGGCTACATAAAATGCGGTGATCACCTGGAGGAACTTGAATATATGTTCCGTGGAGGCAAACTGTTTTTCAATATCGGATGGGGAAACCGGTTTGACTCTGTTGACCAGAATTTTAGCAACGACAAACGCAACGGCGCCGACGATCAGCGCGATGAGCATGGCATCCTGGAAATTCATATCCAGTTTCAGATTTTTGAGTCCCTTGTACACCATGGCGTTGGCGAGGATCGCAAACACCACGAACACCAGGAAGGGCACCCATTTTTTGGATTGGGCCACCGGGTTGCGTTTATCAAATATATACACCGTTACAAACCGGAACACAAAATAAGCCATCACCCCGCCCATCACCGGAGAAACCACCCAGCTCATCGCCACCGAGCCCACCTTGCCCCAGTTGACGGCCTCGGTTCCGCCTGCGATAACCCCGAACCCAACCACGGCCCCAATAATGGAATGGGTGGTTGATACCGGCCAGCCCAGCGAGCTGGCAATATGCAACCAGATGGAAGCCGCGACCAATGCGGAGATCATCCCGAACACCAGGTGCATCGGCACATCGGCGAAGAGGTTGGGGTCGACCATCCCCTTGCGCACCGTATCGGAGACATGCCCGCCCACCAACACCGCCCCGGCAAACTCGGCAATCGCGGCGACAAAAACGGCCTGACGAAAGGTCAGGGATTTGGCGCCGACGCTGGTTCCCATGGCATTAGCCACATCGTTGGCCCCAATGTTACAAGCCATGTAGATGCAGGCGAGAATGCCGAATCCGAGCAGAAAGGTCGATAAGTCCAAAAGATACTCCAGGAAAAGTTCAGAAAGACCCGGGACGGGTCATTTATTTGGCAAGAAAAATCCTCAGGGTTTTTCCAATAAGCTCCGACTTGTCCGCCACGGCGCCCAGTTTTTTATTCACTTCATTCCAGAGCAATAAATCGGCCGCCGACAAGTCATCACCAAACGAAAACAACTTTTGCGCTAAAGTAAACTGCATCTTATCCGCCTGCCATTCGTAAGTCGCCAATTGATGACAGGCTTTTTCCACTTTTACGGCCTCCGCTCCCCCAAACGAAGCTTCCAAAAGAATATCCAGCTCATGGATCAAATCGCAGGCACTGGAGGCGCACATAACCACATGATCGACCAACTGAGTCAGGAGTTCACCCATCCCTTCGGGATTCACCAATTGACGTATGCGGAGAATAACCCCCAAGTCTTCGGTAGCGTCGGCAATATCATCCTGCGCTGACAGCAACTGCATAAAATCGCGTTTATCGACGGCCAGAAAAATACTCTGCGGCAAATGATCACGGATACCATTTTTGATCTTGTCCGCCTCGTGTTCCAGATGGATAATCTTTTCCGAAATACTCTTGACCTCGCCATAATCCCCGGCAAGTTGCGCCGTAAACAGGGGTTGGATCTGATCCACGCAGGCCCGCACCTTGTCCATATGATTTTCCAAGGGCTTAAAAGGGGATTTGGCGAACATTGAAAAGATGGATCTCATAATTTTACCTTCGAATAAGTTAAGGGATGACTATCGGGTAACATGTTTCCATCCAAGTTTTCCCGGTTTCCGGCAACTCCACGGACTGTTATCCAGCAGCCTATCTGAATGTTTTGTATCATGATGCCGGGGTCAAATCAATTGCCCAAACCAATTTCTAACAAACCCCGACACAGGGTTCAGGGAGGGCCTGTCACCCCATCATCATACGCCATTCCGCCAGACTGCCGATCTGCAGATAAGAGTTGGTCTCTCGCACTTCCCCCATGGGCGCGGAACCGCTCCCGCCGTAATTGTGGCCGGGATACAGGATGATTTCATTCTGGATTTTGGCCAGGCGCCGGGTCAGCGTATCGTACATGACCTCGCTGTCGCCGCCCGGCAAATCCACCCGTCCGCATCCCTGTAAAAACAAAGTGTCGCCTGCCACCAGATTATCCGCGACCCGGAAACATTGAGAACCGGGAGTGTGACCGGGGGTATGTAGAAACGAGATATCGATGGAACCCACCTGCATGCGGTCTTCACTGTCCACCTGCTTCATGTCCGAAAGCGAAATTCCGGTAACCTGTTTCAATCCTTCCGCCTCATGTTTGTTGACATAAACGGGGACCGGATTTTTTTCCATCAGTTGGGACAATCCCAGAATATCCATGCCGAAGATTTGCCCACCGACATGGTCCGGGTGGTAATGCGTCACCAGCGCTCCGGTGAGCTTCATCTCTTCCGCCTCGACGATTTTCAAAAGGCCGTCGATGTCCCACGCGGGATCGACCACGACGCATTCCCGCGTGTCCCGGTCGCCGATCAGATAAATGAAGTTGGCCATGGAGCGGGCGGAAGCATCCGCCTGGCCAACGTCCACCCCGCACAACAGTTGTTTGAAATAAAGAGGACTGGTTTCCGGCATGATTCCCTTTCCTGATACGTTCAGCGCTTCAATACGCGATTAAGCATTTGCGCCAGTCGAATCCCGGCGCGTTGCAGGCGTTCTTCAATGATGCTCCGTCCCTGTTCGATATATTCCGGGGACAACTCCCGCCCGTTTGAAAATTTCAGGGGATAGCCGTAATCCAGAACCAGCGCACGCGATTCGTTGGTCCAATCCTCGGGAGTTCCCGCCGACCACATTTTTTTATTTCCCGGGGTGATGGACCGATTCAAATCACGAGCGAATTGGACCCGGGTTTTTCCATTCAGGAAAATCAGCCTGCTGTCCCAAACTTTATGCAGATTGGTCGGCTTTCCCTGAAAAACAACGTCGATCTCATTGCCTCCTCGGTCCTTCGCGTATCCCATATGCATGGGCTGGTGCACATCGGCCATCAAGTGTACCAGAAACTTGAAGGCCTCCTTGCGGATTTTGGGAGACGCCGCAGAATCGGCCAGAACGAGTTGGAACTCCACAATTTTTTCCGTCACGCACCGCTTCCTGGGGCAATCGCGTTGCTGATTGTACGTCCTCTGGTTGACGGCGATATTGGTATAGTGAAGCACATCCGGCTTGCGCTTACTCTTCTTGATGACATCGGCCCAGGTGGCGACATTTGCCAGATGTTTTATGTTAAACTCCACTCGGATCGTTTTAAGAACCTCGGGCTCCAGATTCATTTCCGCGATGTGGCCGACGATGCGATGGCCCGCCGGGCCCCAGGCCAGCCCTTCCTGCAGAGGGTTCGCGCTCAGCAAGGCGAACCCTATTAAACACCGGATAATCTTGCTTCCCATGAAAAAGTGACCCGTTTCTTTGCGGTATTAATATGATCAAAGCGGCTTATCATACCATCAAGTTCTGGATCGTAATCGTCCTTCTTTCGATTGTCCTGGGAACCGTGGCGGTTCTGGCGCGGGTGTTTGATTCCTCAAGTAATCTTTCGCACAGAGTGTCCAGCTTGTGGGGCCGCTGGTTGTGCGCCTTAAACGGAATCCAAGTGAATATCGAAGGTTTGGAACATGTCCGGAAGGATCAGGCTCAAATCTTTGTCGCCAACCATCAAGGCTTTTTCGATATATTCGCACTCTCCGGATTTCTGCCGGTACAAATCCGGTGGGTGGCCAAATCGAGTTTGTTTAAAATTCCGTTCCTGGGATGGGCGATATGGGCATCGGGCTATATCCCGGTGGTCCGGGGCGACCGCAAAAAATCGTATCAGGCCTTTATGGCGACGATTGAAAAATTGAAGGCGGGAAATTCCATTGTGATTTTTCCGGAAGGAACACGGTCGTTGGACGGCACCATCGGCCCGTTCAAGAAAGGCGGACATCTGCTTTCGATCCGATCCGGGGCGCCGCTGGTGCCGGTCACCCTGCTGGGTACGGGGAGTATTATCAAAAAGGGAAGTTACATCATTAAACCCGGACGGATTCAAATCATCATTTCACCGCCCATTGCCAGCCAGACGGTCATTGACGGCAAGGAAGAAGACGTGCTCCAAAACCTTCGCGACACTATCTGTAAAGTTTACGAGAGCCGCATAACCCCGCAGACAGGATAACCCCTCAATAAACCAACGTGATTATTTGCCGCCCTTTTCTTTGAGAATGAACTCCCAGACTTCTCTCGGGTGTTCGCGCAGGTCTTCGATATCGTCCCAAATCGCGCGGATCATTCCGGTTTTATCGATCACAAACGTGGTCCGGTGAACGCGCTTGACCTTCTGTCCCAAATCATCCACCTCTTCTATCACGCCATACAGGTCGGTGACTTTTTTATGCTCGTCGGCCACCAGGGTGAATCCGAGTTGGTAGATTTCGATGAATTGACGGTGGGACTGCACGCCGTTCCAGCTGATTCCAAAGAGCGCCACCTCCTTGGTGCGGAACTTGCGGTTCCACTCGTTGAAACAGACCATGGCCCGGGTATCCTCCGGGCTGGCGTCGAATATGTAAAACGCCAGGACGACCCATTTTTTATCTTCGAGTTCTTTGAGGTTGACTACAACACCTTCTTCGGCAGAGGGGCTGGTGGCCCCGGCCTTGTAACCATTCACTGCGGGAAGTTCGAAATTGGGCGCACGGTCCCCTACTTCCAGTTTGTCAGCCATAGGTTCCTCCGGTTGAGAGGTTGAAAAGGAGGGTCCGCTTACGCGTCGCCAAACGCTTTTTTGATGAGCGGTTCCACTTCTCCCTTGGCTTCCATTTCATCGAGGATATCGGTATCTCCGTAAAAATCCCCGTTGATGAACACCTTGGGAAGCGTGGGCCAGTTGGTCATCTTGTTAAGCGCTTCCCGCTTCGGCATATCGTCGAGCATATTGATCACTTCGAAGGGATATCCGTACTTGTTAAAAAACTGGATGGTCTCCACTGTAAAACCACATTGCGGCGCGGTTTTGGTCCCTTTTCCATAAATCAGAATTTTGTGTTCGGCTACTTCCTTTTTGATTTCATCTTCTATCGCAGACATCGGCAACTCCTTAAATAGCTTTTAAAAATTTTTAAGTTAATCTTTATTCAGGAGCGGCGGTTTTAATTTCCGCCGCGTGGATTCGTCCGTCTTGCATGGCATCGGTCAGGCACCCCTGAACCATTCGGTGACGCTCCATGACGTTCTTGCCTTCAAACTCCTTGGAAACGACATGGATAACAAAATGGTCGCTCATCCCTGTTTTGTCCATCGCATTGACTTCCGCATCGGGAATTTGCGCTTTAACCAAATCGATCAAGTCTGGAATTCTGATCATTTGCCTGCCTTTCTTTCAATAACTTAATTCAATCAATTAAGATTCAATCAATCCTGAAAAGTTTTAACTTTTTTGGGATCCCTGGAAATATATCATAAAATACCCCCGGGCAGGTTATTTTTAAAGCTATATTTTTCAATAACTTACGAGAAACACCGCCCCGTAGGAATGCGACTGCAAGGTTTGACGGGCTTGGGACTTTTCCGGTATAATGTTGAATCCAAAAGGGATTATTTTAATCTAAATATTAATACAACCTTTTGGTTTTCAGGGAGTCTGCAATGCCCGATACTCAACAATTCATTACCATTACCCCCGTTGCGGCGGAGGAAGTGAAAAAACTGGTCGCGGAGGAAAACAAGCCGGGAATCGGTTTGCGCCTCGGCGTTAAGGGCGGCGGTTGTTCCGGCCTCTCTTATGACCTCGGTTTCACCCCCAAGGAAGAAGCGGATACCGTGATCGATCACGAGGGATTCCAGGTGTTCATGGATCCCAAAAGCCTGATCTATTTAAAAGGGATGCAGTTGGATTATCAGGGGGGGTTGCAGGGCAAGGGATTTGTGTTCGTCAATCCCAACGCCAAGTCCACCTGCGGTTGCGGAGAATC
>CBDVDB010000086.1:0-8034 GCA_965372625.1 uncultured Nitrospinaceae bacterium | reverse complement strand
ATCCTTGGGGAGAATATTCGCCAGAGTTTCCTCCTGAACCTCGTCGGCCATATCGTAAAGAATATCTTTCTGGTTTTCTCCAGTCAGAATATCCCGGCGTAGCGTATAAATCACTTCCCTCTGCCGGTTCATGACATCGTCATATTCCAGCAGGTGCTTTCGGATATCGAAGTTATGACCTTCCACCTTGCGTTGCGCGTTTTCTACCGCTTTGGACACCATGGAATGCTCGATCGGCTGGCCGTTCTCCATACCCAGCCGGGCCATGAACCCCGAAATCTTGTCCGACCCGAAGATGCGCAGCAGGTCATCCTCAAGGGAGAGGTAAAACCGTGAAGACCCCATATCCCCCTGTCGGCCGGACCGGCCCCTGAGCTGGTTATCGATGCGCCGGCTTTCATGGCGTTCGGTCCCCAGAATATGTAATCCTCCCAGTCCCGGAACCTCTTCGCCAAGAACAATATCGGTCCCCCGGCCCGCCATATTGGTGGCGATGGTCACCGCCCCCTTTTGACCGGCTTGCGCGATGATTTCGGCCTCTTTTTCATGATGTTTTGCATTAAGAACATTATGCTTGATACCGAATTTTTTTAGATATTTACTCAGTTGTTCGGATTTCTCGATGGAAATAGTCCCCACCAGAACCGGTCGCCCCTCTTTATTCAATTCCCGAATCTCTTCAAGGGTCGCGTCGAACTTTTCCTTTTCCGTCCGGTAAATGAGGTCCCCATAATCATCCCGGATCATCGGCATGTTGGTCGGAATCACCAACACTTCCAGCCCGTAAGTGGATTGAAATTCCACCGCTTCGGTTTCGGCGGTACCGGTCATCCCGGCCAGCTTTTTATACATCCGGAAAAAGTTCTGGAACGTAATGGATGCCAGGGTCTGATTTTCATTTTCAACAGTGACCCCCTCTTTCGCCTCCAGGGCCTGGTGGAGCCCGTCGCTGTAACGCCGCCCGGACATCATCCTGCCCGTGAACTCATCAATGATCACCACCTTGCCGTCATTCACCACATAGTCCACCTCGTTCTTGAAAACGGCGTGCGCTTTCAGCGCCTGGTTGACATGATGCAGGCTTTCGATTTGCCGGGGATCATACAAATTGGAGATATTCAGGAGTTTTTCCACCTCGGAAATTCCCTCCTCGGACAATGCCGAAGATTTGGCCTTTTCATCTACCGTGTAATGTACTTCTTTTTTCAGCTTGGGAATAATCCTGTTGATGGTGTGATATTTATCCGTGGACTCCTCGGCGGGTCCGGAAATAATGAGAGGTGTACGGGCCTCATCGATCAGGATACTGTCCACTTCATCGACGATTCCAAAATTGAGTTCGCGCTGAACAAAATACTCCGAGCTGAACTTCATGTTGTCACGCAGATAATCAAATCCGAACTCATTGTTGGTGCCATAGGTCACGTCGGCGTTGTAGGCGGCCTGGCGATCCTCTTCCGACATGTCATGGAAGATGGTCCCTACCGTCAACCCCAGAAACTTGTAAATCCCCCCCATCCATTCACTGTCACGTTGGGCCAGGTATTCATTGACGGTCACCAGATGAACTCCTTTGCCTGACAACGCGTTTAAATAGACGGCAAGGGTCGCTACCAGAGTTTTTCCTTCACCGGTTTTCATTTCGGCAATTTTGCCCTCATGCAGGGCTACGCCGCCCGCAAGTTGAACATCGAAATGCCGCATTCCCAGAGTCCTGATACTGGTCTCCCGGCACACAGCGAAGGATTCGGGCAATAGTGCGTCCAGCGATTCCCCGCCTTTGAGGCGTTCCCTGAATTCGGGTGTTTTGGCTTTCAGCTGGTCATCGGAAAGCTTTTTAATATCCTCTTCCAGGGAATTAATCTGGACCACATATTCCTGAATCCGTTTAAGCTCCCGATCGTTTCGGGTGCCGAATACTTTTTTCAATAATCCTAAAACCATGCAAGTCCTCTAATATTCCATCCGGGAATTTAAACCTTCCGGAAAATGGAAAATGGCTGAAATAAAGTTAATTGATTCGTGGCGGTTTGCTTTGACACGAGGATTCAAATGGCAATACTGAAATTAATATGGAGTGACCGGAGCCCAAGCGCCCCCAAGATGATAAGTATACCAAATTTCCCGTAACCGGGGGTATGTTTTGGAG
Organism: uncultured Nitrospinaceae bacterium; assembly: GCA_965372625.1. GTDB lineage: Bacteria > Nitrospinota > Nitrospinia > Nitrospinales > Nitrospinaceae > SZUA-226. The sequence continues at coordinate 5,885 of CBDVDB010000086.1, read as the reverse complement.
GAACATGAAAAGCCTGACCACCGGATTTTGAGTCGTATGGCTGCAAAAAGACAAAAAAATAGGACGCTTAAACAAGCGTCCTGGATGGCACAGGGAACTGAAATCAGTCTTCCAGAATATAGTTTCTCGGGCTAACCGGAATTCCATTAAGGAGAACTTCATAATGGACATGGGGACCCGTGCTTCTGCCGGTATTCCCGATCAGTGCAATGACTTGTCCGCGTTTCACCTTGTCACCGACTTTGACCAGATTTTTAGAATTATGGCCATACCGAGTCAACATTCCATAGCCGTGATCGATTTCCACCATATTCCCGTAACCGCTCTCCCGGCCGGCCAGAATGACTTTTCCATCCGCCGTGGCACGAACTTCAGAACCCATCCGGGCGGCGATATCCAGACCTTCATGCTTTTCTGGAAGGCCGGTAAAGGGCGACTTCCGGTAACCAAAGGCTGAGGTCACCCAACCCCGGGTCGGCCAGATCGAAGGTGTTGAGGCCAACAGGGACTTTTGATTCTTCAGAAAATTGTCCAACTCCTGAAAACTGAACTGACGCATCTTGATATGGCTGGACAGAATGCCAAGATCGCCGGAAAGGCGGTCCAGCATCGACTGGGTTTCTTTTTCCAGGGAGGTAGCGAAGCTGTGTGAAGATAATCCATAAGGCCCACCGACACCCAAACTCTCCTGCTTGCCCTTGTTTGACGTTTCAATAGAGGTAATGATGCGCAGTTTCTTTTCAAAACTTTCCAGGCGGGCCATTTCCGTCTCGAACGAACGGACTTGCCTGCCGAATTTGTCGATCTGGGTCTTCTGGATTTTTTCTTGTCTTTTCAGCCCGGCCAGTACCACCTGATCATCCTGGTAATTGAAATACTCACTGACCAAATATATGCCCGCGCCGCCCAAAAAGACGGATACGACCAAAATAGAAATGAGAGCAAACTTCGCGAAATTTTTGGAAAGTTGAATTCGTTTGGGTGAGCCGGCGGAACCGGGAAACACAACTATGGTGTAGACTTCTTTTTGCACCATTCCTCCTTTAATAGAGTTGGGGGCGGCGGCTGAACTCGATATTTATCGCCCTGCTGCTTTTGCTTGTGATCTCAGAATAATTGCTAACCCCCTCATTTGTCAAACGTTATTTCATTCCTGCCCCTACCCCACACAGGGGGAGATAATGTAAAAACCCTTGATTTTCGCCATGTTTCACTTACCTTCAAATTCACTCTTTTTTTGCTCCAATAGACGCAATTTTTCCCGTGCCTGGAGGTGCCGTGGGTTGATTTTCAGGACCTCCTGATATTTCTCAATAGCGAGTTTGAGCTCCCCCTGCTCCTCATACAAAACCGCCAGGCTGAACCAGCCGGCAACGATTCCCGGTGTATGATTGATTTCCTGATAAACCTGTAACATTGCGGAAATCGCGCCAAGGGTTTCATCCATTTTCCCATCCGCATACAGCTTGAAACTTTTCTGCCGCAATTGTTGCGCGAGAACAAGCCCATAGCCCCTGGCCTTATCCCGGGAACCTGCTTGCAGATGCTGTCGATACTCTTCCTCAAACTTATCGGCCTGCCCGGAGCTGACATAAATTATTTTCAGGTTGCGGTAAAACATCAATTCGCCGGGCATCAGGTCCAACGCCTGCTTCACGCTCTTCAAGGCGTCCCCGTACCGCTTCAATTCCGCCAGCACCGCACCCAAATTGTTGAGAGCCAGGGCATTTGCCGGATTGAACCGAATGGAATTAAGTAATATGCCCTTTGATTCCTCAAACCGGTTCTGCAAATACCGGGTATAACCCAGGCCATAAGCCGCGGCAGAGGATTCTGGATGGCGTTCCAGGGCTTGTTTCAGGAAAGAGGCAGCCTCGGGCAGTTTTCCCAGGGCCTGGTAGGAGCGAACAATACCCCGGACGGCATAATCATTTTGCGGCTCCTTGTTCCAAAGACTTTTAAATACGTTCAGCGCTTCTTCCGGCTTTTTACTGAATAAATAAAAATCCCCTTGCCGCAGGGGAGAGATATCTGTCTCCATAAAATGTTCCGGAGTCTGAGCCGAAAGGGATGGGATTAGGGTCAGCACTATAAAAAAGGTCAGCATCAAACGAAGGGAATTCCGGTTATTTTTTTTCACCGTTGACGTCCAGGGTTAGAAGTCAACCGAAGCGGGGGGAAGTTCTGGTACGGGTTCCGTTCCGTGGTGAGCCAGGTTCTCGAACCGGGTGAACTCTTTCAGGAAAGCGAGTTGGACATCACCAATGGGACCGTTCCTCTGCTTGCGAATCAATATCTCGGCCATCCCCTTTTTGGCGCTTTCCGGATCATAGACTTCCTCCCGGTAAATAAACGCCACCACATCGGCGTCCTGCTCGATGGAACCCGATTCGCGCAAGTCGGACAACATCGGCCTTTTGTCAGTACGGCTCTCCACAGCCCGGCTCAACTGAGACAAAGCAACTATGGGTACATCCAGCTCTTTGGCCAGCCCTTTCAAACCGCGGGAGATTTCGGAGATTTCCAATTGACGGCTTTCGATTTTCCGGGAGCCATGCATGAGCTGGAGATAATCGATGATAACCAACCCCAGGGAGTGCTCCGCCTTCAAGCGCCGGGCCCGCGCCCGGACATCCAGCGTCGCCAATTGCGGACTGTCATCGATAAAGATCGGAGCTTCGGAGAGGCGCCCGGCGGCAGCCGTCAGGTTCGGCCAATCCTTGGAGGCGAGAAACCCGGTTCTCAACTTAACGGAACTGACGCGGGCCTCGGAACATAACAGGCGAATACCCAGCTGTTCCTTGGACATTTCCAGGCTGAATATGGCCGTGGGTACCTTGCGTTTCATAGCCGCAAAGCGGGCGATATCCAGCGCGAAACTGGTTTTGCCCATGCTGGGGCGGCCGGCGATGATGATCAGGTCCGACCGTTGCAGGCCGGAAGTGATCTGGTCCAACTCCCTGAAACCGGTTTCCACCCCCGTGACCATACCGGGTTTTTCAAACAGCTTTTCGATGGAATCGAAACTGCTTTTGACGATCTCCTTGATACTGTAAAAAGACCGCTTGGTTCGCTTTTCAGAAATTTCAAAGATAGACCGCTCGGCCTTATCCAGAATTTGGTCCGCGTCATCTGAATCCTCGTAACTGCTGGTTACGATTTCAGTGGCGGTCTCAATCAAGTCCCGCAGGACTTTTTTCTCGCGGATGATTTTGGAATGATGGGAGATGGCGGCGGAAGTGGGAACCAACCCTTCGAGAAAACCCAGATAGTCCATACCTCCGGCATCTTCCAGTTCATCGCTTTTTCTGAGGCGATCCGCCGCGGTGAGAATATCGATAGGCTGGTTGGCCTCAAACAGGAACTGCATGGCGGAAAAAATTTTGCGGTGGCTGGTTTTGTAGAAATCATCCAACTCGATGATTTCGAGAGCGCGGGCAAAGGCATCGCCGGACCCGAAACACGCGCCCAAAACGTATTGCTCTGCCTCTTCATTGTAGGGAGGGAGTTTTCTCAGGGAAATGTCGGCGACATCCAGCATGCCCTTTTATATCAGAGGCATACTTTTTGCTCAATCTTTAATTAATGAGCACACCCGCCGAATTAATTCTCTTCCTTTTTTTCCACAGATTTTTCCACAGGGGTTTCCACCGTTGCTTCGGCAGAAGCCTCTTTGGATTCCGGGGTTTCGGCCACTGCTTCCGCGGATACGGTCAATGAGATTTCGGCGATGACTTGCGGGTGCAGTTTGAGCGGAATTTTAAATTCACCCAGTGATTTGATGGGTTCGCCCAACTGGATTTTGCGGCGGTCGATTTCGACACCCTGCGCGGAAACCATATCGGCGATTTCCTGGGAGGTGACGGATCCGAACAGTTTGCCCTGCTCCCCCACCTTTTTCTTAATGGAAAGGGACAGTTTGGCGATCTGGTCCGCCACCGCCTGGGCCACCCCTTTCAGCTTGCGGACTTTATGATCGACCAGGCTCTTCTGGTGGCGAAACTGTTTCAGGTTCTTCGGGGTCGCCAACAGCGCTTTGCCGGTAGGAATCAGGAAATTACGTCCGTAGCCGTCTTTCACGGCCACTTCGTCGCCGACCGATCCCAGTTTGGGAACATCTTCTTTTAATAAAACTTTCATTACAGGTACCCTTCTCCTTCCTTGATAACCATCGCAAACCAAGCGGGATTATTCTGTAGAGTCCATGGAATCCGGGGGCGCAGTCACACGAATTTTCCTGAAATCCACCCAGATATCGAACAGCCCCAACCCCATCACCAAGCCCATGAATAAGGGGTTCAGCAGGATCAGGAAAAATACGATAATCCAGACCCACTTGGGAAAGGCTTTCGCTGTTAAAATATGGGCCACAACTGCCAGGCCCTGAAGAAAATAAAGGAACAAAAGAATGAACACCAGGTTCATTCCCACGGTCTGTAAAAAACCTCCGCTTAAAAACAGGGAAACAAAACCTCCGATCAGCGCCCAAACCAGAACATCGGGAAGCATCCACCGGCCCACCTCCACTCCCTCAAAATATTTCCGGGAGTAAAACCTGAGCCACAGAAACCGGACGGCCATAAAATTGATGACAGCACCCACCAGCGAACTCACCAGAATAAACGCCGGAAAAATTCGGGCCAGCGCGGGCGCCGCATGATCTATAAATTCGCGGAAGTCCTTGATGCTTTCCGGGCTTTCCCCGGTTTTTTCAAGAACCGGGATGTAGCCTTCCGCTTCTTGCCTGAGAATGTTCTCCAAATGCTTTAGAGAAGACTCTTCTTGATCGTCCATCCCCGCAAACATCACCAGGCCGGTTAAAACCGCCGGAGCCAGCGCGCTGAACAAAACGATCTTTTCAAAGGGCAACGACAATCGCGTCCCCTCGGCCATGGCGGCGGCCATAATGCCGTACGCCATCACAAATGCGATGGCCAGTTGCGGCCCCACAGTCAACATCAAGGCCAGAGCCACCGCCGTAATGGTCAGCAAACCGACTATTTTCCCCCTTTGCAGGTATACCAGGATCAGGGGAACCGGGATAAAAACACCCGCCATCACGCCCAACGGAGGACTTACCAGGGACACCATTATGATGACCAGGAAAATTCCGTAGGGTAATAAAACGTCCCTTACTTGAAACGGTTCGACCAAATTAACTTTCTACAGAAAAAGGAAGCAAGGCGATATTGCGCGCCCTTTTGATAGCTTCCGTCATTTGCCGCTGATGCGTTGCGCAATTACCGGAAATACGCGACGGCACAATTTTACCCCGTTCGGAAATCAGGGGCTTTAAAAGTTTCGTATCGAAAAAATCGATGTGCGGGATTTTCTCCGAACAAAAACGGCAGATCTTCTGGGTAAACAGCGTACGTTTCTTTCTTCTTTGTGGTTTCATTCGTTCCTCATAACATTAATTCAAAACTAAAAAGGGATGTCATCCTTGACGGGCGCGCTTTCCGTATCGGGCTGCATTCCCGGTTTGCCGCCCTCCGGCCGTCCCAGGAATTGAACGGCGTTGGCCACCACTTCCAGTTTACTGCGTTTCTGGCCATCGTCGGTTTCCCAGGTGCTGAACTGCAGGCGGCCCTCAATGAAAACCGGCCTCCCCTTGCTCAAATACTCGGCGCAATTCTCCGCCTGTTTTCCCCAGACGGTGATATCGACGAAACACACTTCTTCCTTCCAATCATCTCCCGCCTTGTACTTGCGGTTGACCGCCAAGCCGAATTTGGTGAGGGCGGAGCCGCCGGAGGTGAACCGCAATTCCGGATCGCGCGTCAAATTTCCCATAAGTAGAACTTTGTTGAAACTGGCCATAACCCCTCCACATCAGGAAACGGGTTTGATAAAATAAATACTTATTTCGGTTCTTCGGCGGCAAC
>CBDVDB010000085.1:0-8159 GCA_965372625.1 uncultured Nitrospinaceae bacterium | reverse complement strand
TCTTCGGAAGCGGCGACGGGGGTAACCGCAGGATCATTCCCTGAAAGGATCTGTGATTCGAAAACAATTTCTCCCTGGGAATTGAATTTGAGAGCGGATAAAACATCCTGGGGTCCGGGGAAATACTCGGCGGACGATGAAGCGGGAAATGCCACCATGCTCAGCAGCAGGAAACAAAGCAAACGCTTGACTCTCGCCAAAAAAGGTTTCATGGGAGTGGCTGTGGTCTCAAAGATCATAGACAATAGACGTGAGGAAGATTCTTTTGAGGTCGATAAAGATGCAGTAAAAAGGCACCTATTCAGTTTAACAAAAGGTTTTTGGGATGGCAATCACCGGGGTTCCGGACTGGCATCGGATAACCGTTTGAGAGAACCAGCGGCAATGGTGATTTTGTTCTTGCGGGCGCGGGCCACCACCTGCCAAGCTTGTTGATATTGGCCTTTATGGAAGTGAGCATCCACCAGCACACCATAGGCCCGCCGGTTGAGAGAATTTTGCGCCAGGGCTTCTTCAAGTTTTTTTATGGCCTCGTCATAATTTCCGAGATTGTTCAAGGCCGCTCCCCAGGACGCATGGGCTTTATTGTTTTCAGGATCCAGAAGTAGCGCGTTTTCAAACTTATCGATCGCTTTCTCATTCTCCCTCTCCGTCATCAAAGTGACCCCCCAGCGAAAATAGTTCCGGGTTTGATTGGGGTCCAGCCGGGAGGACTGGTCGAATTTTTCATAAGCGTCCTTGAATTTCCCCGCCTTGGCGAGAGACAGCCCCCACCAGCTATAGGCCTCGGCGCTTTTGGGGTCGAGCTTTGCGGCCTGGGAGGCCTTTCCGGCCGCCTCCTCGTGTTTTCCTAAAGCGTTCAATTCCTTGACATTGCCCATCACTTCCGCAAATTGGACCTTCATTGCCTGACGCTTTTTCTGGTCGGCGGTCCTTTGTTTGCTTTTTTCAGCAAGTTCCTGATTTTTGACCTCATGCTCCTGCTTTTGAAGTTTCGTGGAATAATAGACAAATCCCACGAAGATACAAATACAGCAAAGAATCCAAACGACTTTTATTTTTCCGGGCATCGGTTTCGCCTCAAAGTTTTCAAAAATTTAGCTTGAGAAGTATACAGACAACTGCAAGCCGTATCAAAATTTCTTTGTTGGAAAGGTTGATTATTGAAGAGCCCGTTTCATGAGGAGGGTCACATCAGAGTCATTGGGCAGCCACTCGTCGATCTTTTTTAAAACCGTAACCGCCTGATCCGGGCGGTTGGTCTGCAAATAAAGTTTTGCCAGGGAAAGTGAACCGAAAACATAATACGGGTTGATCTCAATCGTTTTGCGGTATGCCTGTTCCGCTTTCCCGTACTCCTGCACCGCGGAATACACGTTTCCCAAATTCAGATACGTCAACACATGATCCGGTTCCCGCTCCAGAATCTTCATGTACAGTTGAGCGGCCCGCTCGTAAGCTCCCCGATTAACAGCCGCCACCGCTTCATCCAGATACTGATCGATCCGTGCTTTACGTTTGATCTCCCTGACCTGAACCTCGGAACGCTCCAGCGAGCCGATATGCCGGGTAACGGAATCCCGCTCTTCTCCGCTCAACTCCTCGAACTTCAAAAGGGAGGGCAACACCTGGAAGTGGGGGGTGATTTGGCGGACGATCACCTGCCGCTCGTCTTTATAAATATACTCGGGCGCTCCAAATTCCAGCAGGGAATTGTCATCGGTATGAACCGGAGCCCCATGGCTGAATTTTTTCAACTCATCCTGATTCATGATCAACAGGCCCATCAAGTCCCGGACACTCGCTATCCCCAGCCGCTTCAATTCCCGGCCCTGAACCGGGTCCTCCAGCAATCGCTTGACACTTTCATAGGGCAAAGAATAGGGTTGCTGCGACCCGATCAGTAAATAGTCGTCACCGACTATGGATTCCCACATGGTGACCTGGGGAAACACGGAGAGAAACGCGCGGGAAATGGATTTGAAGCTTTCGGGAGACATGTTGGTGTGCATCCAGATGCACATGATCCCTCCCGGCTTCAACCGGGAATTCGCCAGCTCATAAAAATCGCGCGTGAACAGCGCACCGATTCCCGATATCCAGGGATTGGACGGTTCGGAAATAATCACGTCGTAGTTTTTTTCCGTGAGGGTAATGTGGTTCCGGCCGTCTTCGAGAATCACCCGGACACGCGGATCGTCCAAGGCATTATGATTGAACGGATCGAAATACCGGCTGCCTTCGATCACCGCCTGAGAAATTTCCACCAAGTCGATATCTTTCGCCGGGAATTGCTCGACGGCACCCAGAGTCACCCCGCTGCCCTGCCCTATCACCAGAACGCTCTCAGGATTCTCATGGAAAAACATGGGAAGGTAACCGGACAGCAGTTGCGTCCTCATATCCATGGCCAGGGAGGCGTCGGTCTTGCCATTCACCCGCAAAAAAATATTGCCGTCGATGGCCAGCTCCGTGGTCACCGTGGTGTGCATGCCCTCCTTGTAAAACAGGATTTTGTTCAGGCGTTGCAGGGCGTTCTCCAACTCGCCGATCCGGTAAGGCATGAACGAACCACTGGAGATGACCGCCTTATCCCACGCATCGATGCCACGGGCTCCGAATATCCAAACGAGAAACAAACCCGGCAGTACATAGGTTTTAAAACGAACCGTCAGGCTGGAGGTGGATAACAAAACGATCCCCAGAACTATATTGATGAACACCGCCCAGAGAATCGTGTTCTGAATACCCAGGAGGGGGATTAACAGAAATCCGCCGATAAAAGCGCCGAGGATGGTGCCCACGGTATTGGAAGCGTACGCGGTGCCGACATGGTGTCCCAGGGTTTTGAGATCGCGGGCCACCAGCCGCACCACCACCGGAAACTGGGCGCCCATAAGAAACGTGGGGATAAAAATCAGGGACAGGATGATCAAAAAATTCGACCACTGGATGGAGGAAAAATCGAGGCCCCAGTTCAGGTACACCCAGCGGTTGACCAGGGGCACTTTTCCGAAAAAGGGCAACGCCGCCAGTGCGGAAAGGCCGATGCCCACCTGCAACCACCCGAAAACTTGCTTGAGATCCCGGAACCGTCCACAGATTCTGGAAAACACCAGGGTTCCGAAGGCCAGCCCCAGAATAAACGCCGTCAGGATGAGGCTGAAGGCATAGACGGACGATCCCAGAAGAAGAGAAAAAATACGGGTCCAGGCCACCTGATAAATCAACGCAGCAATGCCGGTCACACAAAATCCACCGAGAATCAGAATCACTTCCGGGGTGTAAAACCGGGGGGCGGCTTCCGGGGCGGGCAATTCATTTTCCAGGCTGGAATGAGCCCATTGACTGCGGAAGAAAATCAGAATTACCGAAGCGATGCCGAGGTTGAGTCCGGCGGTAATCCAGATGGTGGCGCCCACCCCATAGAGCTTCATCAATACAAAAGCGCTGATCAAGGCCCCCACCACCGCTCCAAACGTGTTCACGGCATACAGGGTGCCGACATCCCGGCCGATCACTTCTGGATCATTGGAAACGAATTTCCCCAGAATCGGCAGGGTCGCCCCCATCAACGAGGCGGGAACCAAAAGAATCGCTCCGCACACCCCAAAGCGAAACAGGCTGGTGAGAGTATAGGAATCCTGAAAATTAAGATAGGTCCATTTGAAAAGCGGCAGGGACGCATCAATGAAATGCGGAACGAGAAAGCAGTAAATCCCGATCGCGCCTTCGAGGAAGGCGTAAATCAAAAGCGGTTTACCGCCGCGATCGATGAGCCGTCCCCCGAAAAAACTGCCGAGGGCCAGGCCGCCCATAAAGGTGGTGAGTACGGTGGCAACGGAGTAATGCGTGTTGCCCAGAACGAGGGTCAACAGGCGGGTCCACACCACTTCATAAATCAGGCCGGTGGCGCCGGAGATGAAGAAAAAAAGAAAAACCCAGACTCGAAAATGGGAGCGGCTCAAAGAAGACTTTTCCGAAAGTTACGGTTTCTTGGTTTTGGAGTCCTTTTCGACCGATTTTCCACAGCGGAACCCGACGATACTGTCCTTGCGGCCGGGGGAGGCGGCAAATCGCTTGGCAGAGCGGATATCCACCTTGCGAGCATCCCAGGACCCTCCGCGGAAGACCCGATTCTTGCTGTTACTGGCTCCCGAAGGATTCATTATAGGAGACTTCTTGTAATAAAATTGATCGTACCAATCCTCCACCCACTCGGAGGCATTCCCGGCCATATCATAAACCCCATACACGCTCCGCCCCATGGGGGAACTCCCTACCGGGGCCGTGTATTGAAAACCATCTGCGGTTCCGGAGATATTGGCGCGTTTGGGAAGCATTTTATTGCCCCAGGGAAAAACCAGACCGTGGGTGCCGCGGGCCGCTTTTTCCCACTCGGCTTCCTTTAAAAGACGCTTGCCCGCCCAGGTGCAGAAATTGACCGCATCGTACCAGGAAACCCCCACCACGGGGAGATTGGGCTTTTTCAGTTCGGCAGGATCTCCCTGAAAAAAAGGCACGGACGGTTCAACATAACTGGCGGCGCGGCGGAAGACATCGTACGCCTCCACGCTGACTTCATATTTATCGATATAAAACGCATCCAGATAAATCTCCTGCTGCGGTTTCTCGTCGATGCCGCCGGAAGCGGACCCCCGCGTGAAGACGCCTTCCGGGATCAGGATCATTTCCCGCGCATCCTCCCCCATCATGGTTTCGTAAATACTGAAATCACGGTTGTCGTCGATGGTCACCTGGGTGATTTTCGACTGCATCTTGCGAATCTTGGCATCGTGATCCTTGGATTTTTGGATTTCCCAGATGATCACCAGAAGAAACAGGATGGCAATGGCAAAACAGCCGATCACTGCTACTGCTAACTGTTTATTAGTCATAATTTATTATGTTAAAAGAATATAAAAGGCTAAAATGAAAAGCAATTATAGTTTATCATGACTGGAATGCAATCTTAAACGAAACGAATGAAAGACCTTCTCGCCGCCAAAGAAACCGCATTGTCGCTGTTGAAGCCAGCCACCCGGGAAATTCTCAACTGGTATCAAAAAGATTTGACCGTACAACAAAAAGCCGACCAAAGTCCAGTCACCCTAGCCGATCAAAAAGCTGAGGAAATTCTCCGGAGCGGGATTCACCGGTATTTCCCGGATCACGGCATCATCGGCGAAGAGTTCGGCGAAGAAAACTCCCATCGCGAGTGGGTCTGGACGATCGATCCGATAGACGGCACCCGTTCGTTTATCCAGGGTCTACCCCTGTTCGCCACTCTACTTTCCCTGCTTCATAAGGGGGAACCGGTAATGGGCGTGATCTGCCTTCCAGCGCTGGGTGAAACGGTATGGGCGGTGAAGGGCAAAGGCACCTTTTCAGGGAGCCGGCGGCTCCGGGTTTCCTCCCACTCTAAGGTGAAGGATTCCGTTCTGGCCACGGCGGACCATTACTGTTTCCGGGAAAAGAAACATCTAAGGTTCTGGAACCAGCTGCATTCCCAGGCCAAACTGGTGAGGACCTATCCCGATGCCTTCGGCCACCTGATGGCCATCCGGGGATCGGTCGATGCCATGGTGGACCCCTGGGCTCATATCTGGGACTTTGCGCCCTGCAAAATTCTGGTTCAGGAAGCCGGGGGCGCGTTTGTCAATTTCACCGGAGGCAAAAACAGCATCAACGAAGGATCCGCTCTGGTGGGAAATTCCAAACTGGTAAAAGAACTTCAACGGCGGGTTAAAACCACCCATCCCAAAAAAAGATAGCCGTCCTTTCTAAATCGGCTGGCGTCCCGCAAATCCGGAATCCAAGTCATGCCAGAAGCGGATTTTCTGTTCGGGATTTTTCCAGCAGAGGTAGACCTCCTTGCCGTCCCTGACGGACGGAAAATCCACCAGGCCCATTTCAATTCCTTTAAGAACACAGCCTTTTTTTTCCAGGTTCCTGGTAATTTGATTGGCTCGGAGCACCACGTTCAAATAATCCGTCCCAAATACGCTCCCGCCACCGTATTCGGCTTTTGACCGGGCTTTTTGAATATCCGGAAAACTCTGGTTCATAAGGGAATATAACTCCTGAAGCCGGGGAACCCAGTCCAATAAGTAGGGGATCAGGCCATTGGCTTCCTCAACTGTAAAATTCTTGTGTGGCATGGAAATTCATCCTGCAACGTGGTTTCTGAAAAAATGCTTTAAATTGCCATCATACAGGGGAATCCGAGAAATTAAAATGGCTGGAAAAAACTTTTTAATTCAAATAAAACAATAAGTTAATTTAATTTTGCTGAAAACCCCGGAAATACAGGGAAAAAACGGCCCTGAGGGCGCCAAAATTTCACCATTTTCAACTTGATAGGATAAAGGTCTTGAGACTAAATGGAGTTTTTCTATTGACAAATCGCCTCTAAGATTATAAATTCCGTTCCAAGACGCCTCAGAATGTCTTCTAAAAAGGCCCTCTATAGCCATTTGTGCGTGGTCTTTTACATTGATGGTATTCCATAGTTCATTGGTTTGCAGTTTGTTGATGAATTATTTAATTATGAGCTTTACCTATTAAGTACAATCTTTTTTAGGGGAGACAACAATGAATAAGATAGCACTCTTTTTGGCAGTATGTTTTATGGCTGTATTGGCTTTCGGTGTATCCAGCGTGACCGCCGACGAACTGGTACCGGGAGCCTATGCTCAGCAGGATCAGAGCGTAATGGGCGTTAGCCAGACCATGGTTCAAATGGGCGCCAAAGCCCGCACTCTGACCGATGCAGTAAACCGCGCTTCCCGCGCTCATCTGTCCCGAAACTCTGCCTCCGGAATCAATGTAGACCAGCAGTTCGGTTCCTCGCAAAGCGATCAGTCCTGGAAAGCCGCCAAGACGGTTGAAGAAGCTCAGGTTCGCGGACTGGTAAAAGGCGACTGTCAGGGTGACAATTCTGACAACGTTTATCGGAAGCAAATGAGACAGAATCGCAAAGGCTATATATCTGAAAAACTGGTTTCGAATAAGGCGTGTGGCGCCTATCATCGGACCTTGAAGTAAGCGCTACGAATTTGGGACACTTTGTCCTTTCAGATTATATTAAAAAGCCGATAGAATTTATATTCTATCGGCTTTTTTTTATTCCTCCACAGTTCCAATTAAGAAAACCGGGGGCCTCAAATCCTACTCCGGCAAGCTTCCTGCCCCTTTTTATGCCATGAAAAGATTTATTGTCTCCAGCAGAACTCGTTTTATTATTTATGTATTTTGTTTTATGGGATTGAGGCTGGCGCCGGCCGCTTATGCCTTTGAAAAAGTGTCTCTCAAGGAATATGAAATCAAGGCGACCAAAGTGGATAACCCGGTGGATATGACCCGGCTCCCGATCAACAAAACCTTTCAAGTCAACTCACCGGATTTTGTCCTGCAATTTTTTTTCAGTGGCCCGGAAATTCTTGGAATCATCTTCAAGCGCAATATAAAAAAACCACTCTTCATGAGATGGTGTTTTTTTCGAAGTTGTGAGGAAAGCCCCTTTGATTACGTTTCGGTCATCGGCCAAGCCAACAGCCCCCCGTTGGCGAATAGTTTTTTTCAGGTCAATTTCCCTCCCGGCCTGAGCTATCGTTTTCAGGGCCTGTATTTTTTTACCAGAAATTAATTTATCCATTACGCGAATCCGCTCAATCTTTTTCCCCCGCCCACTATAAATCCAAATTTTGATATAATAGCCCCATCTCAATAACCATTCCGAGGTCCCCATGTCTGATGATAGATTTATCGATAACGGAAACGAAACCCTCACCGACTCGTCAAGCGGTTTGACCTGGCTGAAAAAAGATACGCGGCAGATGCTGGGAAAATGGCGGAATCTCGAGCAGTGTCAGGATTACGCCCGACAACTGAATAATGAAAATTATGCCGGATTCAACGATTGGCGGGTGTGCAAACTCGAAGATATCAAAACCATCTTCGATAAAAACTTCTCTCTGAAAGCCAAAGGCGGGGATATCATCCACCTGCCCTCGGTTTTTGAACCGGACTGCGCCGATTTGACCTGGACGGACACGGTCAACAAGGACCGGGCAATGATGTTCAATCTGATCAAGGGCCGGTCCAACTGGATCAACAAGCTGGGCGAAGGCCCCTTCGCGGCAAGAATCGTAAGAGGC
>CBDVDB010000084.1:0-8356 GCA_965372625.1 uncultured Nitrospinaceae bacterium | reverse complement strand
TCTTCCGGTAAATTATGGCTGAGCAGGGTCATGACGGAATACCGGTGGGTTTGGGATTTTCCAGCCGCTCCCGAATCCAGGAAGCGATATAGACGTTCTCCAGGTCCAACTGCCGGAAGATGCCGAGGAGAACTTCGATTTGCTGGCTGACGGACAGCCGTTTATCCACCAGAATCATTTCCTGGCCGCGGACTTTGCAATAGCCGCTTTGGGTGGGAACTTCAGGATCGGCAAAATCGGCAAACAGGATTTCAATGGCGAGTTTGCGGGCGGTATCCTGGAGATCTGCCAGTCGCGACAACGTTAAGGAATCTGTATTTGAGTGGGGCATAGCGGACCCTCCTTCAGGAGGATATTAATTGATGACCCTCATGATGTCATTATAAAAAGCGAAAATCATCAGCGAGAGCAGCATGAACAGGCCGACCTGCGCGGCCCGCTCCCGGTTTTTTTCGCTGACCGGTTTGCCTTTGAGGATTTCGATCAGGAAGAAAAAGATGTGTCCGCCATCCAATATGGGAATGGGCAGGAGATTCAAAATGCCGAGATTGATGCTGAGCAAGGCGGTCAGCATTATAAAGTCATTGAGGCCCTGTTCCGCCTGAAGACCGTACACCTGAAAGATCAGGATGGGCCCACCGATATTTTTGGGCGAGATGTCCCCTGAGATCAGTTTTTGGATGCTGATGGCGATCAGGGAAACAATTCTCCAGGATTCCTCCAGCCCGCGCCGGACCGCACCCAGTAAGGGATATTGCTCGATGACCGTATCGCCGGTGATACGGAATCCCAAATAGCCGTATTCAATATCCTCTCCCTGGATGTTTTTGGAGGTTTTGGGTTCGGGAGTTAGTTTGAGTTCCAGTTCTTCGCCGTTTCTCAGTATGCGAAAGGTTAATTCCTGTCCGGGTTTGTCAAGGGCGGCGGTTTTCAAGTCCGAAAACCCTCTTACTTCCGCGCCGTCGATCGCAAGAATGTCGTCGCCTTTCTGGAACCCGGCCCTGCCGGCAGGGGAATCTTCTTTAACGGAATGAATTTTTCGTTCCAGGCTTTCGATGCCGATCAGCCCCACACTTTCCTTTTCACCAAACATGTTGGAGACTTTACCCGCTTTGGGCGTGATGGGAACGGAGAATATGGTTTGGGAATCCCGCTCGATCACGAAATCCATTTTCTTGCCGGGCGCTTTGTGGACGGTTTTGAGCAATTGGTTCCAGTAGAGGATTTTCCTGCCGTCTATTTCAATAATCCGGTCGCCTGTTTTCAGGCCCGCTTCCTGGGCGGGGGAATGATCGTGAACTTTGCCCACGGAGGTTCCTTTTGTGGGGAGGCCCACCATGAAGACCACGATATAAATAAGAACGGCGAACAGGAAGTTGAACATGGGGCCGGCGAACGCTATGGCCAGCCTTTGGTGTACGGGCGCGGCGGAGAAGGAGCCCTGGGTATCCGCCAGTTCCTCGCCGGGGTCTTCCCCTTTCATTTTGACGTAGCCCCCAAGGGGAATGGCGGCGATCTGGTATTCGGTATCTCCGGGTTTGAACCCAAAAATTTTCGGGCCGAATCCAATGGAAAACTTTTCGACCGTCACCCCGCATTTGCGGGCGATCAGAAAATGGCCCAGTTCGTGGACGAAAATCAGCGCGGCCAGACCGATCAGGAATGCCGTCATTTTGAATCCAAAGGACAGGAAAGCGTCTAGAGACAGTATTGTAAAGTCAAACATGATGAATCAAATTACTCCATGGAAGAAAGGTCTATCAATTCCACTCCTTTGGGGACCTCAAACTGAAACAGGTCTGGGTTAAGGCGGGGATTGGTTATGATGTTGCTGAATATCATTTCTGTATTGTTTCCCAAGTTATCATACACCCGGGATCCGACGATCTGAAAATTTTTCTTGTCAGCCAGCAGTACCATTTTGGAGAGGCTTCGCGTCTTGTCCCGCGGGATCAACTCGGCGATGTAAAGCCCGTCTTCTTCGGTTACTTTTCCGATGGTGAAGGTTTTTGTCAGCTTGCCCCGTCCCGCCAGGAACAGCGCCGGGGTGTTGGAGGAGTAGATACTTTTAACATTCATTTTAGTGACTTGCTTTTCGTCCGGCAGGTATAGCCACAGGCCCTGATCGTTGCTCACCAGAATTTGGCGGTCCGGGGCGTTGTACGTCCATCTCATTTTTCCGGGTTTTTTGATAAAAACGTCGCCCTCGGCGGTCTGCGACTGACCCAGCATTTTCAGATAGGATTTCTGAACGAACCGGGCCTTAAAGGTATGGGTCGCGTCATACCGTTTCTGGATCGCTTCGACGATGGCGATGGCGTCCAGCCCGAAAGCGGATCCGGGCAGTACCGCCAGCAGGAATAAAATAGAAAAAAGGCTACGGATTTTAAGATTCATGAGTCACGCTTTCTTTGTGGGAGATTTTCCGGTTGTCAATATGCAGGCGGTTTTCGATTATCATTTGAATGGCTCTCGGGTAAATGAGATGTTCCTGAATCAGGATGCGTTCCGCGAGGGACTCAGCGTCGTCGGTGTCATGGACCGGCACCACGGCCTGCAGGATGATGGGGCCGCTGTCGACTTTTTCCTCGACAAAGTGAACGGTGCATCCCGAAAACTTAACTCCATAATCAATGGCCTTTTGCTGGACATGCAGTCCCGGAAATGCGGGCAGGAGCGAGGGATGGATGTTGATGATTTTCCCTTCAAACGTCCTGATGAATTCGGGACTGAGGATGCGCATGTACCCGGCCAGGCAAACCAGATCGACTTTTTGATTTTTGAGTTCACGGGCCAGGGCCTGATCATATTTCTGTTTATCGGCAAATGACTCGGGGTCCAGCCCGACAGCATCGATGCCCTGTTCGCAAGCCCATTTCAGAGCGGGGATATACTGTTTGTCGCTCAGCACGACCGCTACACGGGCGTTCAATTCACCGTTTTCAATGGCATCGATGATGGCCTGCAGATTGGTGCCGCGTCCGGAAACCAGTACGCCGAGTTTGAAATCACTGGAAGTCATATATTTTTGGAGTCCCCATCGCTCGCGTTGAAGAAGTCAGGAAATTCCGGGCCGGGTTTGAATCCATCCGACCTACTTTCGCTCAATGCGCGGACACGGTTTGGGCCAGGTCTTCCTTAATGGCTTTAAGGAGCCCGATGTTTTGCGTGTGTCCGGATTTATGAGCCTTGATGTAGCCGCGGATCGGTTTTCCCAGCAGGTAAAAATCTCCCATGATATCCAGGATTTTGTGGCGCGCGAACTCGTTCTCATAGCGCAGTTCGGTGTTGAGTACTTTGGTGTCCCCCAACAGGATAAAATTATCCAGCTTGCCCCCCACGCCGAAACCCATTTTGTTCAGCATGGCCACGTCCTTTACAAACCCGAAGGTGCGTGCCGGTGCGATGTCCTTCTTGAAACTTTCGGCCCCGCTGAATTCGAAGGTGTGATCCATGATGCCGATGGGGGCCGGATATTCCATATGGTAACTCACCTTAAAGCCGTCATAAGGCTCGATGGAAATAAAAGCGCCGCCATTTTCCTTGGAGCCGAAGGTATACGTTTTGTCGATCACCAGTTCTTCATAAAGCGCATCCTGCTCTTCGAAATCCCCGTCTTCGATCAGCAGGCAAAAATCCTTGGCGGACCCGTCCATGACCGGAGCTTCGTCCCCGATTTTAATCAACAGGTTGTTGACCCGGTACATGTGAAGCGTGGCCATGATATGTTCGATGGTGGAGACGGTAGCGTAACCTTTGCGCAGGGAGGTGGCGTATTCCGTGGATTGCACGTTTTCCACCTTGGCGGGGATGGTGTTCCCGCTGGAGATGTCACCGAAAATAATCCCGCTTCCCGGAGGCAGAGGCTGCATGATGAGACCGGTTTTGATTCCGGAATGAAGGCCGCGGCCGCATAACACCACACTCCGCTTCAAGGTGCGCTGCAGCGGACGGCCGCCTCTTTTTCCCTTGGGTTTCGATGGAGCTGAAGCCGGAGCCGGCCGGATAAGGGCCGACAGATCGCTCATGGTGATTTCTTCGTCCGGATGTATGGTACGCGCAATTTGGTCGAGAACGGAACGAAGCTCCTTGAAGTTTTCCGGCCAGTCGTGTTCACATAGAGCCCGCATGGTTTCTTCATTAAAGTTCCGGCCGAAGACTTTCCCCTTTTTCTCCAGGTTTTCAAAATATTCATCGACCAGGGTTGGGATCAATGCCCGGTTTTCCCTTAAAGGCGGCACGGTGACGATGTTTTCCTTTAATATTTCGTATAAACCGGAATGAAATTGGCCGTTTGCTGCCAGAGCCTCCAAATCCCGGGTGGAGGAAGCAAACACGCGGTCGGGGATAAAGCCCTCCGGTATTCTGGAGGAAGAGGTTTTCAAGACCGAGGCCAATTTTTCCTGAAGGTCCTTGCTTATGGAATCGATGTTTTTTAAATACACCGTCTTTTTCCCGGCGCTTCCCCGGGCGGATTTCTTTTGCCGCCCCTTGTCATCCAGACGGATGAACAGTTCGGCTTCTATTTTAGGCATGGAACGGAGGGCGCAATTGATTTTGAGAAGAGGGATATTGGAGTTTTTGCTTTTCTGGTGAACGGCCTGCGCAATATATTCCTTTCCGGTTCCCACTTCACCGTGAATCAGAAGGGGGGTGTTGGTTTTAGATGCCTTGATAATCGCTTTTTTAACTTCCACCATCATTTCAAAACACTGGGGAAGTTCCCGCTTGATGGTTCCATGATCCCCGCTTCCGTTCATACGGTTTTGTTTCTGTTTAAGAGCTTTCTCGACGGACAAGACCAGTTGGTTCAGGGAAAACGGTTTTTCAATAAAATCGTAGGCTCCCAGTTTGGTCGCTTTGACGGCGGTGTCGATCGTGCCATGACCCGACATCACCAATACTTCGATTTCGGGATGATAGGTTTTGATGGCTTGCAGGACCTCGATCCCGTCCATGCCCGGAATCCAGATGTCCAGCAGGACCAGATCGGGAGGGTCGGACTGAACCATTTCGAGGGCGTCGAGGCCGTCTTCGGCCGTGACGATATCGTATCCTTCGTCGCTCAATATTCCCTGAAGCGAGGAGACTATATTTTTTTCGTCATCTACAATGAGGATTCTTTCTTTAGCCAAGGAAACCTCCGTGGTTGGTTTCAAAAACAATTTTTCCAAACGGGTTACACGGTGGGAGCCAATGCGTAATCCGGTTCTCTGGAAAATTCGAAATAATAGATTTTCTTTCCCGCATCCAAAAACGATTTTTCATATTTGGTTTTGGGGACATCGTTCCGCTCGTGAAGAAATCCCGGTTTCTCATGCGGGTTGGAGAACCGGGCGTCCGCTTTCATCACCGCAAGAATCTCCAGGGCATAGGGCTCGAAATCCGTGGCGATGCGGACTTTTCCTCCCGGAGCGAGCTTGCCCGCCAGGGTTTCTACAAAGTGCGGTTTGATCAATCTCCTTTTATGATGTCTCTTTTTGGGCCAGGGATCCGGAAAATTGATAAATACTTCGCTCAGTTCCCCTTCTTCAAAAAGAATGGGAATTTTTTCGCCGGCATTGCCATAAGCCACCCGGATGTTTTTCAGGTGAAGCCGGTCCATGCGGGTGAAGACTTTACGAATTCCTTTATGATAAAAATCCATCCCGATAAAGTTGCTTTGAGGTTCGCAGACGGCCATGTCGATCAGAAACGCACCGTTGCCGAACCCGATTTCCAGTTTCAATGGATGGCCGTTCTGAAACAGCCCCGGCCAGTCCGGCCGCTCCTCGGGATCCAGGAAGCAGGGGTGTTCCCGCGCGATTTGATCGAATGGAATTAAACGCCTGCTCATTTGGGTTTGGGGGTGCTCCCTCTCACTTATGATGGATGGTTTTCAGTTGGACGACTTCAAAGCTTTGCGGTTCGCCTTCGATCGGCACTTCAACCTCATCCCCTTCTATTTTTCCGGCCAGCATTTTACCGACCGGGGAGGCCATGGAGACTCTTCCGTTGTCGGGATCGACCTCTTCCGGGAAGACCAGAAAATACTCTCTTTCATCTCCCGAATCGACATGTTTTAAAAGCAGGGTGCTTCCCAGGCCCGACCGGTCCCTGGGAATGCGGTTCACATCGATGCCCATGACGTCGCTGATCCGTTTTTGGAGTTGCGAAATCCGGCTTTCCAAAAACATCTGCCGCTCCTTCGCGGCCTTGTATTCGGCATTTTCGCTGAGGTCGCCCATATCCGTGGCAATTTTCAAGGCTTTGGGGATATCCACCTCAAGCTCTCTTTTGGACTCCATCAAACTTTTGTCAAGTTTATCTAAAATGGGTAATCGCATAGCTTTTGAATGTGGTTTTGATTATAGGATTTATTAAACGGGCGTCACGGACTCAGCACGATAAACGCTTCTTCAAATCCGTGAAGCCGAATTTGGTCCATCGGCCCCAGAGCATTTTCATAATTGGAATATTTCCCAACCAGAACTTTGTAAAACTTCCGGTTGCTTTGCTTGACCGCCAGTATCCGGCTGCGCTTGAATTTACGGGAAATCCTGCGGGCGTTGTCCAGATTTTCAAAAACTCCCACTTGCACCGAATAGATTCCCTTTTTGGCGACCGCTCCTGTTGCATCGCGGGGTATCGAGGATTGTTGGTCCTGAATAACCCTGATGCGGACCGGCGCGGTGCCTGTCTTAATTATACCCAGTTTTTTGGCCGCGCCATAACTCAGATCAATAATCCGGTCTTTCGCAAAGGGACCGCGATCGTTGACTCGAACCTGGACGGTTTTCCCGCTTTTCTGGTGGGTGACTTCTACCACTGTACTGAACGGCAGAGTCTTATGTGCCGCCGTCAGGCCGTACATATCGTACACCTCGCCATTGGCCGTGAGCCTCCCGTGGAATTTCTTGCCGTACCAGGAGGCATTGCCCTTTTGATTGAACCCGGCTGAATCGCTCTTGGGGTAGTAGACGCGGCCCTTGACCCGGTAAGGTTTGGGCTTCACAGCAGACCCGGACTTCTTTTCACTGCGGTTAACCACCGAGTCGGATTGGACAGCGGGTGAGGGTGATGATGCACAACCCGAAGTCATTACCGCCAAGGCCCAAAATATTATTATAAACGCCAAAGGGACGTTCGATACAGATGATTTCATGATCATGATTATATTGTCTGGTTTCATGGCGGGGATTCCGGTTTGTGGGAGGGTTATAGGACCCGGGGACAGCAGGGCCGGGCAGGTTTCGGTGGATTTCTTGTAAATCCTTAAAAATTATACCTTTATGGTGAAAATACTCCTTCCAATTGTATGAATATCCGGGAATCAGGTCAACTGAAATTTAACCGGATTTTAGTATTTCACTACCTAAATGTATTGAAATTGGGTTATAAAATTTTGAATTTTAACCTTATACTAGATCGAAGGAAAGAATGGACTGATTGAGCCGGAAGCTTCATTTTCGGCTCTTAATCATTAATATTTAAGGATTTAACAGGTTCCTATGGTTAACGCAACTCAAAAGGGGATGCGGGAGTCCCTGCTCGCCATGGTGGAGGAAAAAGGAAATATTCCCCCTCTGCCGGATATTCTCCTGCGCCTCGAATCAAAAATAGAAGACCCCAAGAGCAATATCAGCGATATTGCCGTTTTAATTGAAACCGAGCCCATTTTATCGGGCCGGATGATTCAGCTTTCCAACAGCGTGTTTTTCAGCCGGGGCGGCGACAAGGTCGACAATCTGTCCCAGGCCATTATCCGCCTGGGGCTCAAGATGATTCTCGATCTGGCCTACACTCTGGAAGTTCCCAAACTGTTCATGAAAGGCAAGGGCATCAACCAAAATCGTTTTTGGCAGCATTCCCTGGCAGTGGCCATTCTCTCGCGGATATTGAACCAGCGGCTGGAGGGGTTAAGAATCGAGCAGGATATGTGTTACCTTTCCGGATTGATGCACGATATCGGCATCATGGTGTTCAACTACCTGATGCCGGAAGAGTACTCAGCGTTTTTGAAGACGGTTCGTTCGGCGGAGCGCCCCCTGCACGAACTGGAATTTCAAAAGTTCGGTATCTCGCACCCCGAATTGGGTTCGCTGTTTATTGAGAAATGGTGGCCCGTCCCGGAAGAGGTCGTCACTTCAGTCGGCAAGCATTTTCTGACCATGTCCGATCAGGGGAAAAAGCATCCCATTCTTCTGGTGGTGATCGTTGCCAACGCCATTGCCAATGCCTACGACATGGGAAATGGTATTTCCGATATGGAGGAACCTGTCAATTTCCATTTTTTAGCGCAACAGGGTCTTTCCAAAGAAGTTCTGGAAGAGATTGTGGAAGAAACCCGGGAGAGTCTGTTTATGGCTAAAGAAGT
>CBDVDB010000083.1:0-8536 GCA_965372625.1 uncultured Nitrospinaceae bacterium | reverse complement strand
CGGCGCAATTAACCTCCCTTTGCGGAGGATGGGGGTTTCATGATGTGAAGCCTTTGCCAGACACTGATCACCTTGCGTCCGTTGCGGTCTTCCTTATCGCCATCCCACACCGCGAACGCGACCAGCAGAGGTTCCTCTTTATTCATAATGGCGTCCCACCTGCCGGAGACCACCACACTTCGCAGGAACACCACGGTCCACTCCCCGTCTTTCCAATCCCCGGCGCCTTCCACATTCTGGTATTCCTGCGGTTGCGGGGTGATGGTCCCGAAGCCTTCGGAGTTGAGTTCTTCCACGGTGTTTTCCTGGGTGGTGTACAATTTCATGATGGGATTGGACATGACGCCGCCAAAGATGAGGGCGTCCATATCGACGCCGCCGGTGGAGTATTCCGAGTCTTCCGACGCCTCGAGGGTTTCTTCCAATCCGGCCTTCCAGTGCCAGATGTTGACGGGTTTACCGCGGTTGCCCATTCCAAAGAACGGCTCATTGTGGCCGTGAGTGTGCAGGGTAACGTCCCCCAGCGCCAACTGTACTGCCACCCCGTCGGTAAACACGTCGGCCCGGCCCTCCATAAATCCGTTCTTGGTGGAATCCTTCCATTTCAGGCGGACGGCCACGTATTCGCCATTGGTGACGGAAGCGACGTTGAGGATCTCAATCGCTCCCCGCCGGGCCGACAGAGGACGCAGCACCAGATTGGTCGATTGGATGTCTTTCCAGATCGGGCTATCGGGGTTGGTATCCAGTTCGTAGGGCATGTAGTAGGACATCAGATCGGTTTCAAATTTTCCCACCTGAAAATCTTTACGGAAGTTTGAACGTAAATAATGAACCAGCGCCCAGCGGTCCTCTTCCGGAAGGTGGGCGTAGGAATTCATCGGGGTGCCGTCCAGCCCGGTGGACAGTGTACGGAAAATATCCTCCGCTTTGAAACCGGCTTTGAGGTAATTGGGATTGCTGATGTCATGCACGAACACGGCATGCTTCCAGGCATCCATCAGCGATTCGGCGAGGCGTCCGTCGCCCCGGCCGGTGGCGCCATGGCAGTCATTGCATTTATGCTTCAGGTATAATTTTTTACCTTTGGCGACCAGCGCATCGGAGTCAGGAACCGGTGTGCTCTTCAGGCTTTTTCCGGGTGCTTCTTCGCGAAAGCGGCCGGAGAAGCTTTTGATCAGGTTGACCAGCGCCCAGGTATCCTGCGGCGACAGGGCCTCGCCCCAGGCCGGCATCGAGGTTCCCGGCACACCGCGGATGATGGTGCGGTATAAATCTTCATCCCGGGGAAGCGTGCCGGTGGGGGTGCCGCGGAATTTAAAAATCCCTTTGCGAAAATCGCGCGGCCAGGGATACAGGTATTCGGTCGCGTTACCGCCGCCGTTGCCGTCCTCCCCGTGGCAAAAAACGCACATGTGAAGATAAATGTTGCGGCCCCGGTTCAAAAGCGCCTGCGCCTTGGTCGTGGGTTTTTGCAGGTTGCCCATGTCATGCGCGCCACGCTTGTGGAACGGGTCGTCCTTCATATCATGCATACTGTGGTCCATGCCGGGTGCCGGGGCATCTTCTGTATACTCGGAACCGGGAGCGGATTCCTTTCCGAACTCGATCATGCCTTCGGGTTTGGCCGGCAGGTTTTCGAGATCGTGCTTATTTTGTTCCTGACCGTGGGAGAAAACCGGCCCGGGGGTACTCCAGATCAGAGCGAGGACGGCCAGCATCACCACGCCGGCGGCACCGCCTCCGAAGGAGAGTTTTGTTTTTATATTCATTGAACACCTCGTATAAGGAGAGAGGGGTTTTCCTGGATAACCGCTTTTACCGGGCTTTGCGAACCATTTTGACACCCTGGCCCAGGTCACCCAAATCTTTCAGGTTCCAGTAATCTTCGCGTTGGCCCAAACCAAAGTACCAGGCGTTATCGAGATTGCGTTCGGTACCGGTCCAAAGATAATAACTGCCGCCCCCGGCAAACACTTCCGGCAGGCCTATGGGATCGCCGTCCTTGCTGGCAATCGGCCGGCGGGAATCCCATATCTGCCGAAGTTCGTCCAGAGTCGGCAGGCGCCAATCATTGTAGCCGCCAAATTTCCCGGCATTTTTGCTATCGACGTATTCCAGGGCCTGATACCAGTCCATCCCCTTTTTTACATCATGATAGGAATCCGTTTTCTGCCACATCAAACCGGTGCGGGTATCCAGAACGGTTCCCTTGGGATCAATTTTGTACCGGGCGGGATCGGCCCCACTAGAGGACACCAGTATCCCCAGTAGTAATACGGGAAGGACCCAAAAACACCTGAATTCATTTCGAAATATCATAGGAAATAGATTTTGGTTTGAACTCGCATCTTATTATACTAAGCAGCGGCAACCAAACCAATTTCTTTTTAACCGGGCGGAAATCAAGGAAAACCCTATGAAAATGACGGTTTTAGGCTCCGGCACCGCGGTTCCCGATCTTAAGCGCAACTCGGCGGGGTACCTGCTGGAGGATAACGGCAATCGGGTTCTGATCGATTTCGGATACGGCAACGTCCACCAACTGCTGCGCCTGGGACTCACCTATCACGATATCGACCGGATTTTCTTCACCCACCCCCACCCGGATCACATGTGTGACTTGATCCCTTTTCTGTTTGCTTCAAAGTATCCTCCTGACCCCCGCACCCGCAACTTGCCGATCGTGGCGGGACCGGGGTTCGCCGCCTACTTTGACCGGATGATGGCGGCGTTCAACCATTGGCTGACGCCGGATACCTACGAGGTGCAGATTATCGAACTGGATGAGGAAACCCGCGAGTTCGACGGGCTGGCCGTGACCGCCGGCAAAGTCCAACATATTGAAATGAGCCGAGGGTTTCGCTTCACCAATGCCGAAGGGAAATCCATGGTCTTCTCGGGTGATACCGATTATTGCGAGGGCATTGTGGAGTTGGGGCGCGAGGCTGATCTGTTAATCCTGGAATGCTCCACCCCGGACGACCTGAAGGTCGAGAAACATCTCACCCCCCAACTGTGCGGCCGAATTGCCCGCGAGGCCGGATGCCGGACCCTGTTACTGTCCCACTTTTATCCCCCCTGCCGCATGGCGTCGGTGAGGCAGGCCTGCCAGCAGGAATACTCGGGTAAACTCATACTGGCTGAGGATTTAACGGTAGTTGATTTTTAACGGGACACCCCATTTTTACCCCCCCCTTAAAGGCCTCAAAAATGTCATTCGCTGACAGAATTTGTCTTTTTCCCCCGAGTGGGCCTTTGTTTAATTTTCTTTAAAATTAATAAATTAATTTCCTTCGCCTTTGTAAAGAGTTCAAAAATCGTCTCTTACCAGTGACTTTGTGAAGGCGGGAGATCCGCCAGGCTCCAAATTTCACGGATTTGGAATGGCAATTGCTTTAACTTAGATTAACAGACCATGAAAAATATAAAGGGCAATAACATGAATCAGGTTTCAAAATTAATCCTGCAAGGCACTATTTTGACGGGTTTGACTTTGCCCACTCCGGCGTCGGCCGGCGTATTGAGTACATTGGAGACCCAGTGCCAGTGCCTTATAGAGAATGCCACCCTGGGACAGTTGATCAGTTTGGGTGTGATGCTGACCCTGGTGATAGGGATCGTGGCAATGAAGTGGGTTTATCGAAAGAAACTGAAGCCGTCTGTACCGATAGAAAAACTTTCGGAGCAGAAGGATCCTGCCCTTCAGATTTTAAGACAATTAAAAATCGGAGCCCGTTTTTCCGATTGGAGTGATATTCGCCGGTTGGCAGAAAACAGACAACCAACCCGGTAATTGAATAAAAAGTTACCCTCTCCCCCGATCCAGCTATTCGGGGACGCGGAATTCGAGCGCCGCATTTCCCTGAATAGCTGGCTCACCTTTTTTTACCGGAACCATCCGACATTTTAACCTGGTATCCATGCCTAGCCCTAAAGGGTTCCTTTTTGGCGGGATGGCCTGCAAAACGTACAGAAATTGGTCATCTTCCACCCCAATTCGTTCCAAATTTGGTGCATTATTTGAGTCTGATGGACTCTATTGATTTCGATCTAAAAATTCCCCTGTTGTCCAAAGACAATAGCCCTTTGATTTTCAATTATTTAAAATTTTATCGAAATTAATTTAGGGAACGCAGGTCCTGCCAAAAATTTTGGAATGCGTTTTGCTTGTGTATTAGTGACTTACCCCTATAACCTCATTCAGTTGTAGCTGTTTTGCCAAGGACAATCTGGGAAAGATTTTCCCTTCATTGGCAGGTTTTCCTCCAAGTGACTTGCCAGATTGGGTACCGGGGTATGCGTTCAGCAGGCCGCATACTCCGGTTGCCTTTTATTTCGAAGTTACTACTCCGGTTAACGACAAAATAAACAAAAGGTTTATTGACTCCAAACCGTTCCGGCCCTGGCCCTCACTCCCTTCCCCGGAAGACTGAGTATGAAAAAACCGGCACTATGAATCCTCTTCCGCTCCTGATCCGCCTTCACAATTGAATACGAGACTCACCTTTTAAGCCGAATAAGTCACCATTTTCCCCGTTTTTTGGGATCCGTTCATTTCATGATATTGCCCTAATTGGGTTCTCAATTGACAATATCTGTCAATTTCAGGGAAATCCTCCCAATGGAATTCTTGCCCTTGATCTGAAACATAAACAAAATTCATTTTCGACTACTATCAATCAGGAAAAACTTTCAATAGTTTACCGGTTTTCATACCTTTACACTAAATGTAATACTCAATTTTTCAATGATTTAGGAATGTGAATTGCTTGTAAACAGGATAGAACAATTGATACCCTGTTTGGGGTTCGGAGGAACCGTTATGAATGTTTTGTGGATGGGGCTGAGTATTTTTGCCGTTATTTGCACCAGCTTTTTTATCATTTTAGGAATGTCCAAAGGATTCAGCTTTATATCCCGGGGAAAGGGAAAAGAACCCTTTCGCTCGAGTTGGATACCGATACAGATTTATTCCGGAGATGATGCCCTGGATCATCCCGATCTCAAAAAATTAGCTGAGTTGCAGGAGAATGGGCCGGTAAAGTAAGAGAGAAGAGAGCGCTTTACAACGGAGGTATCGTGGGCTTCCGTTGCAATGGGGGGGGAGAGGGAGCCGATCCCCCTCTCCCTCTTCAAATTTGTGCCCCGCGCGGACCCTGCCCAGCCGCGGATAACTGAATTGGAGTTGTTACGCCGAATAAAGTTGAGGTGTGTGGCGCCTCAGCTTCCCCGACTGTCTGGAGGGATAAAGGTACCAACCTCACCCTCCAGCCAGTTGGCCCCCTGTTTATTCCTCCTGGTTTTTTTTCTCGTCCTTTTCATCATCCTTTTTCTCATCCTTCTGGAAAAAGTCTACGCAAACCACCAACAGTTTGAATGTCCCGAGGGCGATGAACATGCCGAAAATCAATTGCAGCATTGGCGGAAGTTTGTTAATGAAAGCTTCGAACCCGAGGTATAGTTGTTCCATTATGGATTATCCGGAGGTCTATCGTTCAGTCAAACGATGCCTGAATGATGTCAAGGGCGGCGGGTTGCAGGGACTCCCAGCTGGCATCGGGCTTTTTTGTGACGGTAATGAAATCCGCCATCATAAACACGCTGGCCACGCCTTCAAGCCCAAATAACGCTTTCGCGACCGGCGATTCCTCCGCCCCGGCGGCATCGGCATAGGTCTTGTGGCCGGTCTCGAGGGCCGGCTGGCCGAGGGTGAATTTCAGGGCGTGTTCGTTGGGGGTGGTACTCACTTGCACGTTTGCGGCCATACGGTTTTCTCCACTAAAGTTTTACGATCAATATAGAACTAAGCGGGGCGAAAAATTCCAAACGAACTGGTGTAGCCGTGCAAAAAGGTCGTTTGTCCCACCGGCCCGATTTCTCCGTTACAGAAAAACCCGCCCAGCGGGATGTTCCCCATCTTGGTTTTAAACATATCGGAGTCGTGGTTGGACTCCCCGTACAGATATTCGCCCCGCCCCAGACAGGAAAACAACAGCGCCCCCTTGCTCTCCTGCCAGCCTTCCTTACTCTGATAGCGGGACAGCATCTTCTTTAAATCATCGGACGAGGTCACTTTGTCGCGCAGGTGGAACTGCACCAGTTGCCCTTCCCGCAGCAGAGCGCCCACGGTCAGGGTTCCCGCTTCCCGGTCCACCCCCATCAGGTTGCGGATGAGGAAATCCCCCTGCCCCGGATCGTCCTTCATGGGGTCCATTTCGATGCCGAGAAACAGCGACGTGCGGAGCAGTTTGCGGTCGTATTCGTTCAGTGTGTCGACCATCTGCTCCAGCCTTTCCAACGGCGGCATACCGTCGACTTTCATCAGCAGGGTGCGGTCGCATTGGGTGATATTCATGGTCTCACCGATCGGCCGGCACCCCTGGGCGACGATGGTATCCACCTGGACATTGCCGGAAAGCGCGACCCCCACCAGACCCTCGTTGAGGATCTTCTGATCCAGATACATCGCGTTGCCGCCCTGGGCCTGAGCGCCGCTGGCCAGACCACCCACTTTCGTGGACCGGGGATAGGCGAAATCCATGCCGGCCAGAAACTCTTCTCCGTTAAACGAGAATGGATCCGCCAGAAAAATGAAATGCGGGTTTTTCTCCACATCCACTGCCAGCCATTCCCGCCACACGGAAGGGCCGGTATCCGGATCGGGCAAGTCCAGCGTATCGGTCTCAATCGCCTGCAGCTCCACGCCGGGCAGATGCGCCGCCGTCAGGCTGAAGGCGGGTTTCTGTTCGATCTCCCGGCCGCCGCCGATGATCCCGCCGCCGGAACACCCCAACAGCATCCCCACCGGCATCCGATCCCTCAGCAGTTGCGGGATCGCGCGGTAATGGGTGCGAAAATGCGGCGATACGAAAACGAGGGTCAAATCGGCGTCCCGGCCCGCCAATTGTTGGGCCACCTCTGCCACTGCCTCCTCCACACACGCCTCAATGGTGTCGTGGGTGGATACATGAGAAGCCCACTTCATTGATCGTCTCCTGTCATCTTTGGAATTGGCATAGGGGTCATCATCATTAGATGCACTCAGGCGGTGCCGGATTGGCTCAATTCCGCCTTCAGGCCCAAAAATTCCAGGACGGCCTCGGCGTTCTCCGTGCCGTTTTTCACGCAATCGGGAATCCCGATCCCCTTGTAAGCCGATCCCGCAAGGTAAAGCCCTTTATAATCAACCAGTTCCATCTCGATCTCCGACACCAGCCGGGGATGATGCACCTGGTACTGCACATTGCCCTTTTTATATTGAAACACCTCACAAAACAAGGGTTCTTCGCGCACTCCCATGATGTCCCGCAATTCCTCCCGCACCTGCTGTTGGATGGTCTCGGGATCCTGCTCGGCCAACTCCTCATGGACGGCCCCGCCGACGAACGCGCGGAGCAGTACCTTATCGTCCGGCGCGCGGCCGGGAAACTTTGACGACACCCAGGTGCAGGCGGTGATCTTCCGGTTCTCGACATGCGGCACCACGAACCCGAATCCCTTCAAGGGATGGGCGAAATTGTTGCGGTCGAATCCCAGCGCCACCGCCGCGGTGGAGACGTAGGGAATCTGGTCCAGCCGCGCGGCGATGCCCGGCGCCCAGTCCTCCACCAGCCGCGCCGCCAGGTTGGCCGGGGTGGCGAGGATCACCGCGTTCGCTTCCAACTCCTCGCCCGATTGCAAACGGAGCCGCCAGCCGCTCCCGTCTTTCCGGAACGATTCCACCGGCGCCTTGGAGCGGAACAGAACGTCGGGCGACTGCTCGATCAGAGTGTCCACGATTTCGCTCAACCCGTTTTTCATCGTCAGAAAAAACGAGAATGGCTTGTAACCGCCTTTGGAGTTGTTGCCGGAAGCTCCCTGCGGACTGTGGGTTGCTGGGGCGCGCCGCCGTTTCTGGGCCAGCATGCCGAGGATCAGCGAGCGGTGTTTCTTCTCCACTTCAGCGAACATGGGGAAGCTGGCGAGGAGACTCATCCGCTCCGGATCGCTGGCGTAAATGCCGGACATCAGCGGTTGCGCCATGCGCTCCAGCGCCTCGGTGCCCAGCCGCCGCCGCACGAACGACGCCAGACTCTCGTCCGAGTTGCCGCGCTTCCTCGGGATAAACAGGTCCATCCCCATGCGAATCTTGCCCGGCCAGCTGAACAGCCGCGTGGTGATAAACGGCGTGAACCGGGTCGGCACCATCAGGCTCAACCCGTCCGGAATGGTGACCATCTTGTTGTTGAGGTAGACGAAGGTCTCGGGATGGTCGGTCTTCGTGCTCATCAGGTGGTCGTCGATGCCGAGCCGTTGGCACAGCTCGATCACCGCCGGTTTCTGCGAGATGAACGAATCCGGCCCGCGCTCCAGGACAAAGCCGTCCCGGCGGAGGGTGTGGATCTTGCCGCCGAAGCGGTCGGAGCCCTCCAGCACGGTGCAGGCGACCTGGGCGTTGTGGTTGATTTCTTCCTGGATGCGGTAAGCCGCCGCCAGCCCGGCAATGCCCCCGCCAATGATAATGACCTTTTTCATGCGGCCATTATGACAGGTT
>CBDVDB010000082.1:0-8859 GCA_965372625.1 uncultured Nitrospinaceae bacterium | reverse complement strand
GGGGATTCGAACCCCCACGGTTGCCCACTGGATCCTAAATCCAGCGCGTCTGCCAGTTCCGCCACCCTCGCGCACATTGAGCCATCAATTAAATCACCTTTTATAAGACGTGTCAAACGGGGAACCCCCTTGCAAGGCCTTGATAAAAGGCCCGGTAAAATAAAGCATCAAAATAGTCGTTGCCAAACGCGCAGGAATCCTCCACTATTCGGCTGTCCTTCCAGAAAAAGTTGTTCGTCCAATACCAATTAACCTGAATCAAGGGGGGTATTCTATGACCAACAAGTTCGTTTCGTTCGTTATTCTTACAGTATTTGTCATGGGTTTGGGGATCACACCCGCGTGGTCCGGTGAAGACGAATCCGTTGCCAATGAGCTCACCATTCTGCTCAAGGCATCCCGCGCGGTTTTGGTGCAAAACAAACCCCTGATCATAAATCCCCAGAAAGCCGGCATCAGCGTCGACAAATTCCTGTCCATTACCTACAACAACTACGAAAAAGCGACCGGCAAAAAGTTTAAAAAAGGCAGTGGCAATATTGGTAAGGCCCAGGACCAGTTGATCCAGGCGATCAAGCAAGTCGTCGGTGACGTGGTCAGCGGCAAAGACAAGGCGCTGGACCCTAAAGGGCGTTTTCTACCCGCCATCTTTGCCCGCAAAGCGGCGGCCAAGTTCGGTCAGGTTTCGGGCGGGAAAATGACGCTGAAACTCACCACACGCGATGAATATCTGGTAAACGCTGCCAACAAAGCCGATGCCTGGGAAAAAAGCATCATCGTTGGGAAATTCCTGAAACAAGGCTGGAAAAAAGGGCAACCGTTCTCCCAGGTGGCCAAGCATAATGGCAAAAAAGCCTTTCGCCTGATTTCGCCGGAGTATTTCAAGAAGGGTTGCATGGGTTGCCATGGCGGCAAAAACGGCGCCAAGATTCATGCCAGCAAAATGCCCGGTATCCAAGGCCAGCTGGGCGGCGCCATCAGCGTGTCGATTTACAAGTAACCGCAGAAGGAAAGAACAATCGCTGGACAGACAATTTAAGGAGGTTGACCTTCACGCCGTTAACACCCCTACTCTCATCAACCTCAATTCCATCTGGAAGAAATATCGAAACCGGAGCCTCCCCAGGCTCCGGTATTTTTTTTGATGGCTTAAAGTGGGAAATTCCACCCCGTGGGGGCGGAGGTCGGTCGCGCGGGTCCCGGCTGTGGGCTCCGGTCTTTCGAGTCATTTATTTTTTACGAAGATTTCCGGAGTCCGGCCCCGCCACTGGCCCCCGTCTTCGGGCAAAACTTCATGGGTTCCCAAAACCAGGACCCCTTGAAGTGCCAGTACCTCGTAAATCCGCCGTAGAACCTGAACCTGCAACTCATTCTCGTAATAGGTGAACACCAAGTTGCGGCACAGGATCAGATCGAACGGTCCTTCCGGTGTTTGTCGGCGGATGTCCTGCTTCACAAACCGGACGGGCGCCTGGAATGCGGGTTGCAGTTGAAACTGATTTTCTTTTTGCCCAAACCCCTTCTCCCGCCACATCCGGGGCAGGTCTTTGAGCGCGCTGGCGGGGTAACAGGCGCGCCGGGCCCGCTCCAGAAGAGCGGCATCGATATCCGTCGCCAACAGGTCCAATGTGAGATCCGGGTACCGGTCCTGCAACAGGAACTTCCACAGCAGGGTTAGGGTATACGGTTCTTCCCCGGAGGCACACCCCGCGGACCAGATGCGTATAACCGTCTTCCCGTTCTGTTGCGCCGTTTCCGCCAAGTCGGGTAGGATTTCGCCGCCGAGGGTGTCGAATACTCCCCTGTCCCGGTAAAACCGGGAGATGGTAACCCGGCACAGGGGTTCCAGAACCCCCCACTCTTCCGAGTGCTGTTCGAGATAAGCGGAGTAGGCCTTAGCGTCAGGCAGGTTCAATTCCCGAATCCTTTTTTGAATCCGTTTGCAGACCTGCCCCCGAACCTTGCGGAAACCCGGCCAGCGCAAACCCAAACGCGGCAGGGCCCATTGCAGGAATTCAGTACAGAATGGATCGCGCATTTCAACCCTTCGACCCTGCCGGCAGGGGAATTATTCCGTTGAATCTGGAAAAGGTTACTTGCCGGGTTTGGGTTTAATCTTGCGGTCCTGCGGGACGAGGCGGGTCCGGGGCGGGTAGTAACCTTTGGGCACGGTGAAATTGGGATACACCAGGGACTCCTTGCCGATCAGCACCGCCGGGGACAGCACGGCGTTGCATCCGACTTCTACATAATCGCCCAGCACCGCGCCGAGCTTCGAGCGCCCGGTATCCACTTCCTCGCCTTCCACTTCCAGAATGATGCGTGGAAATTTCAGGTCTCTTTTATCCTCGGGGGAGCGGAACTCCAGATTGGCGAGGCGCGACCCGGCGCCGAGGTTGACGTAACTGCCGATGATGCTGTCGCCGATATAATTGAAATGTCCGGCTTCGACGTGGTTCATGAGGATGCTGTTCTTGATTTCCGTGTTGTGGCCGATGACGCATTGATCGCCGATGACCACGTTGCCGCGCAGGTAGGCGCCCTGACGGATTTCGCAACCCCGCCCGATGAGGGCCGGTCCCTTGATGATGGCGGAAGGCTCCAGCACCGTTCCCTGGTCCAGAAAAATTTCCAGCGGCTCCAGAATAACGGGCTCCGAGATTTCAACCCAGCGCTCGACATAACATGCCGGTTCGTTCAAGCTGGACAGCTTGTCATTTTTCGCCAGCGCCAATCCATCGAGAGATTTCACCCGCCGGACATCCTTTAAAGCTTCCAACGCATCAAGCAAGGATTGCCTGAGCGTATCCAGCGGTTGCCAGGGCGTATCTATCCCTTCAAACCAGTGCTTGCAGGCAAATTCATCGAGGTGATCGTAGAAGTTTTGAAGATTCATCGTGTTCGGACGGTGACGCAGTTTTCAAAAATGCGGCGGCTTTATTCCGGCGCACTGGTAATATACCATGTTCCCAGGGGGGTCAGCCGCCAGCCTTTGGCAGACGGCCCAACGAGTTTCTGTTTGGCCATCTCCATCAACACCCGCCGGGCGGTCGCCCCGGCGACCTGCGATTCCATCAGGGGTTGAGCCGCAATGCGGCTCAACAGATCCAGCTCCACCCGGTAATGAGGGCTGTCCTGGTTTTTAAGCGTGGCAAAGAGGATGCGCACCGCCTTGTCGCTGATCGCTTTTAATGATGCGGCATCGTTTTTAGCTCCGCGCAGGTTGACGCTTATTTTGTTTTCGGTGCCGGAGTTGCGGACAAAGATTCCTGCCTGATTGCCTTGGGACGACGCCAGCGATATATACAGCATATCCCTGTCTTCGCGAAAGGGGATCACCCGGCCCCGGTAACCGCGCTCGCGTCCGGCTTTAAAAATAGACTGGCGAACGCGATTCCACACGGCGGAGCCGTTATAAAATTGTTCCTGATGAATCGCGTACACGTACCGGGTGCTCTTGAAACCCGGAGTAAACGGGCGTTCCAGACGGGCATAATACCGGGCCACCGCCTGGCCGCCGAACAGAAACTGGGAAGCGGCGAAGGTGTTGAGCGCGCTTTTCAGTCCGTTGCCGAAGAACACGGGGAGGCGCTCGCCCTCTGCGCTCTCCATCCAACCCAGGGTGATGTTGTGCCCCGTCTCTTCACTGCCCACCGCGAAGGGTAAATCCCGCCAGCCGGAGTGGTCGGGGCGTATTTTTTCGATTTGCGCTTCCAGTGTTTGCAGGGCCGAGGCATCCGGTGTGGCGGACTTCTTCAATCGAACCAACCGTTTTTTCAGGGCCGCCGCTTTGGAGGCCTTTAATCCCTTCAACCGGGTTTCAATAATCAACAGGGCGATGCGCAGTGAAATCCATTTATCTCCGACCGGGGACAATTGCGGTTTGAATCCCAGCTTCGCCACCGCTCGCGAGGTATTGAGATCGCTCTCCACGGTATTGATAGTGGCGGTGCCTCGGTACTTTTCCGGATCACGTTTCATCAAGTATTCAGCCTGCAGGTAGGCGGTTTCGTCGCCGCTCAAAATCAGCAGGCAGTCTTTTTGTGGATGGTAATCCAACCGGTAAAAGCGGTCGCCATCGGCATCGAACACCGCGCCGCTGAGCCTTAGTTTTCCCGCCCGCAATTCCCGTTTATGTTGCCTGCCGAGATCAAATAGTTTCAGAAGGGCGGAGTGTCCGGCAAACAGCCCGCAACCTTTTTGAATCATGTCCCGTGAAATTATGGAATGCCCCTCCAGGTCGGCCACGCCGCTTTTGAGGTTGACGTCGCCGTTCATCCGGTTGTTGACTTCGATGACCTTGCCGAATCCGGTCTTCTTGAACACCTCCGCCGCGATGCCGGTGAGCGAACCCCGCGCCGGGTCCACCACCAGAATGATATTCTCAAACGAGACCTCCTCGCTCCAGGAATTTTCCTCGTCCAGAGAAAATTTCAGGAACAGATCGCGGGCGAATTTTCTTTTATCGATGCGTTTTCCCACAAGCGGTTTGTTGCGGATGGAGCCTGAGGACATCAGGGCGCGGGTCAGGGCAATGTCATTTTCGGGCAGGAGCTTCATTCCCCGGTAGGCGAGAAACGTTTTAATTCCGTTCTGGTCTTTAGGATTATGCGAGGCGGTGACCATGAAGGCGCCCCCGGCGCCCATCGCCAGCATCACCATCGGCGCCAGCGGAGTGGGCACCACGCCGAGTACGCAGGCGTGAACTCCGGCTTTACGGACGCCCCGGACCACCGCCCCGGTGAATCTTCCCTTCACGTCGCGGGGGTCCCACCCCACCACAAACGAATCGCCGCGCTTGAGCTGCCGGTTACGGATCAACGATGTCACATGGGCGTAGGCGTAGAGCTCCATGAACTCATCGGTAATCACTCCCCTGTCTAAAAATGCCTGCACCGGGGACAGGCCCTTCAGCGAGAGGTCGGTAGACGGGCGCACCTCCCGGCGAATGCCGTCGGTGCCCTGCAAGCGGAACCGGCGGGGAATGGAGGGTTTTTTGGGAGTCATGAATTTGATGGCACGACTGGAAAAATCACGGGAGGAAAAACACACTTAATGCTGGGATTGTAACATAAAAGGCCCAAGCTGATAAACAGCCTGGGCCCCTCAGGCCGGCCCTTGCTTGCCGGCCCATAAAAGGAAGTCACCTTTTTTCATACAGCAAATTCTTATGTGATGCTCCTGCTTCTCAATTGCGGCAGAAGCCGTACGCCCGAATCAATTGTTTGGAAAATGCCCCCTTGGAAAAATCCACATCCTGATTAAAAGAATGGACAGCTTTTTCCCCCTCCATAATGATTTCCATGGAACAATTCAGGCTGTCCTCGGGCTCATCCAGTCTTGGGGATTCGTCCAGCAATTTCTCGACCAGTTTTTTACCGTCCAGAATGTAATCATGCTGACAGAGAAAATCCAGCATATCCATCTGCTTCAGAATTTTGAGGCAATTGCGAACGCTGTTCGAGTTGATGATGGCTCGATTGATTTCCAGCCATAAAAATTCGGCCAATTCTTTTTTATTTCGCTCTTTCATAATCAGTCCCTCTTCCAAATTCGAGATCGTGTTTGAACCGTTTCCTCAGGTACTGAAATCAGTCTAAATGGCCGATATTACAGAGAAGTTATTGTTGTGTTACGAAATTGAAACATTTGCAGATATGTAACATTAAAACAAATAGGGTAACTGTAAATATACTGGAAAAAAACGCTGTTTTATGCCTCGTTAAAATCAGGGTACGGATATTGGCCGATTATTGGGGGTATTCCTGAAAAATAAGAAGGAGGGCGATTTGTACCTGCTTCTAGTGAAACTTTTTCTTCAATAATTCCACGGGGCTTTCATATTTGTCGCAGGCCACCACCGCTTCCTGCGAGTCCAGCTTGGAACCGTTATTAAGCTCAACTTCCCGGCTGAGTATCGAATCTGCCTCACAGGTTTTATTATCATGGGTGCAGAAATCGCACATGCTTAAGGTTTGCAGAATTTTTGGCATTCTTTACCTGAACTCGGTTTGATTTTGTCTTGGCATTCAGGGTAAAGGCCCTCGCCTCTTTTGTAAATAACAAAACCACTCGGTAAAAACATCGGTGATGCCAAACATTTTATTTAACACAATTTCAATGGTTAAGCCGGGGTCTGGCGGCGGGTTAATTTAAAATTTTTTTCATACTCCGCGTCCATCAGAGTAAGCCCGGCCACAGGAGAGTTGTCGCTGGCGGAAATCTTCTGAAATAGGGGCTCAAAAGGGGATTCTTTCATGGCAAAGGTTTGCAGCGGGGCGAGATTCGGGCTCATCGGATCGCGCCGTAACAAAGACAGGGTCGCCGGGTCCAGGGAATGCCGGTTTGCGGCCTGCTCCAGGGCGGACAGGGGCGTCACTCCCTCGGCCATCATTTCTTTTATGGAATCTTCCACCTGCCGCACCGGTTCCATCAACCGGGTATGGGCGAAATCAGGCTCGGATAAAATCATGAACTCCAGATGCGGCCAGTAGTTGTTGATGAAATCCTCAAAGTCCACCGCCACCCCCTGGCTCAATTGAATATCCCGCGCATGAGCCGCGTCTGCGCTCAATAACTCATTATAGACCCGGACTATATTCCGGGTGGTGTCATACAGTACGGCCCAATGGTAGGCATTGCCCCGCTCATACGTGCGGAAGGAATCCATCGCCTTGATCAGGATGACCAATAAGGAATGCATGTCTTCCATAGCCATGAACGAGCCCGCCCAGGGGAACTGCTGCCGGTACCATTCGGGAATATCCGCCGGGTATACGTCGCGCATCGAGCCTTCAGGTTTCCGGTAATCGTTGTCGATATAGTTCAGAACGTCGTCCAACTCCTTGTACGCCAGGTCAAGCCCGGCGCGGATCACCGTATAGGGGAACAACTTGCGCTGGTATTCCATATACTCGCGTAACGGCGGGTTGTCGGCCTCGCGCGCGTGTTGATGACCACGCTCGGAAATATCTTTGGCGAATATCAGCATAGCTCTTTATTTCTTATCAATATTCTTGAACATCTTGTCGACTTCATGGGACAGTTGGACGTAGGCGCGCAGGATATCCGTGGCCGTGATGATGCCCACCAGCTTATCCTTTTTCACCACCGGCAGGCACCCGATTTTACGTTTGGCCATGATGGCGGCGGCATCGGCCGCCTGCTCATCGGGGCCGATGGTCATCACGCCCCGGTGCATGATGGTGCGCACCCGGCGGGCATGAACTGTAAACTGGGTTCCCGTATCCTTATCTGTAACCAATTTTTTGCGGGGACCCATGATTTTTTTTAAATCCCGGTCGGAGAGCACCCCGACCAACTTGCCCTTTTCCACCACCGGCAAGTGCCGGATCGCCTCGAAGTTGAACAGAAAAAACACCTTGTCCAGCATGTCCTCCGGCCCCACCGTGAACACCCTTTTGGACATCAGGTCTTTAACTTTCATCTGAGTCTCCTGTTTTCGGCCATGCCATCCTTATTTATTTTTTTTGGTAAACTCTGACATCATCTTAAAGATGTTTTTCTTTTCGTCGTCGCTCATGTTCTCGACCCGCTTTTTAATCTCGGCCAATTGCTCCGGGTTCAGTTTCGCCATCGCTTCTTTGGCCATGGACGAAAGATTGCCCAATCCGGAAATTTTGCTCCACCAGGAAGAATCGGAACCTTCCGCTTCCGCTTCCGCTTGACGGGCGGCGGCTTTGGTCCGAACGGCTTCTGCCGCTTTTTCAGGGGAACGGAATACGATGTGATCCCCCTCCGTCGCCCCGAGGATGCCTTCCGCCTTCAGATGCTCGAGTACGTCGGCCAGGGCGGTACCGCTTTTCTTGCAACTGTCGTAAACCGGTTTAAACGGCAGGCGCACCACTTTCTCGGGAAACCCGCTTTTATTTATAGAATGCCTGATACTGTCTGCTACCGGGTTCGATGCACTCATGGCTCTCTAAAAACCTCTCGCCGAATAAAGGATCTGGATTTGAGTTAATGGAGTCGATTTTAATATAAACATCGGTTACCCCCAAACAAAATCGGCCCTTTACCGCTGCCTCCTGCCCTATCCTCCGTAATCCACTGCCGCGATTATGGTCCGCGGGCGGGATTTATGCTAAAATCCGCTCAAATAATCCGAAAAACAGGTATTCAACCGTTTAATCGTTAACTTTATTGGCCTGAGGCATCAGGCGGAGGCGGGGTATGAAAAAGAAAATCGGAGTGGTGCTGTCCGGATGCGGGGTGTACGACGGCGCGGAAGTTCATGAATCGGTCATCATCCTGCTGGCCATCGACCGGGCCGGTGCGGAAGCCGTCTGCATGGCCCCCAACGTCGATCAACTGCATGTCATCAACCATCTCACCGGGCAGGAAGAAAAATCGGAAACACGCAACGTGCTGGTGGAATCGGCACGCATCGCGCGCGGCAACATCAAGGACATCAAGGACGTAAAAGCGGACGATCTCGACGCGCTCATCTTCCCCGGCGGGTTCGGCGCGGCCAAGAATTTGTGCGACTTCGCGGTGAAGGGAGAAAACTGCGAGGTCCACCCGGAAGTCAAACGCCTGGTCAAGGAGTTCGAGCAGAAACAGAAACCGCAGGCGGTGTGCTGCATCGCCCCGGCGATGATGGCGAAAATTTACGAGGACTCGGACGCCAACCCGACCTTGACCATCGGTAACGATGCCGACACCAGCTCTAAAATGGAAGCGATGGGCACCCAACACCAAAACGCGGTCGTGACCGAAGTGGTGATCGATGCGCCCAACCGCATCGTCAGCACGCCAGCCTACATGCTGGGGCAGAACATCGGCGAAGTGGCCGAGGGCATCGAAAAAACCGTGAAGGAACTCGTTAAGATGATCTAG
>CBDVDB010000081.1:0-8896 GCA_965372625.1 uncultured Nitrospinaceae bacterium | reverse complement strand
CCCCCAGCCCCTCCTTGAAAAGGAGGGGAGCCGGGCAACGCCCGGCGGAAATATTAAAACCCAGATTCTTCGTCGCTACGCTCCTCAGAATGACAATCGCTCCCATTGGGTCAAGCTGGGTCCAGCGTTACGCCGGGCGGGCGGCGGCGGGGTCTTTGATGCCGCTGTCTTTGGCCCTTTCACTGCGCCGGGTGCGCATGCTTTCGTAATTCAATTCTTCGACCAGTTGCACGGCGACTTCCTCCATTTCGAACACGAAGCGTTCGATACGGCCCCGGAAATAATGGTACAGCGCCAGCGCGGGGATGCCGACGACCAGCCCGGCGGCGGTGGTGATCAACGCTTCGGAGATGCCGCTGGCGACGAGGCCGGGGTTACCGGTACCGCTCTGCGAGATGACGTGGAACGCTTTGATCATGCCGAATACGGTGCCGAGCAGGCCGAGCATGGGGGTGATGTTGGCCACCGCGCCCAGCACTCGGAGATTGGAGGTGAGGAGCGACGATTCGTGCTGGCCCGCGCCCTCGATGGCGCGCTCGACTTCGTCCACCTTGCCGCCGAACCGGAGGAGCCCGGCCTTCAGGATGCGCGACAGGGAGTTGTCGTAAGTGTTACAGAGTTGCAGGCCGAGATGGATATCCTTCCAGTTCCAATGGGCGCGCACCTTCTCCAGAAAATCGGGATTGATGATATTTTTGCGGCGCAGGGTGACGAACCGCTCGATGGCGATCCCGATCATGAGGATGGAGCAGAACAGGATGGGGTACATCATGACCCCGCCCTTGTCGATGACGGTGAGGAGGGTCCATCCGGCGGCGGATTTTTCCGGGGCGGCCCAGGCGGGAACCGCCAGGCCCACCCCGACGGGCAGGCTGAGCAGAATTGATTTTAAAAGAATTATGCCCTTTTTCATGAAGGGAATCGGCGCTCCTGGATCGTTCTGAAACAGCATTAGCAGTCCAAAAAACCTTTAATCTTATAGCACGAACCTCCCCCGCCCTTCAAGGCGCAAAGGACGCCGCCCACCCTGACTTTTGGCCCTGAATAATGATATGATACGGTTGCATTGATCTAACCGCAGGAAATAATATGAATTCACTTCGCACTCATGTTCAGGCCGTCCTTTCCCTATCCCTGGCCGGCCTGATTCTCATTAGCGGATGCTCCGGAACTTTATTTGAGACCTCCAAGAAGACGCCCAAGGAACTACTCCAGGAGGCGGTGACCTACATCCGTGTGGAAAATTTCGACGATGCCAAAAAAATCTTGAGTACAGTGGTGGAGGACTACCCCGACAGTCCGGAGCGGGTGATGGCCAGCCTGCTGTTGGCGGAAGTGCATTACAAGAACGATCAATATGAAGAAGCCAAGTTCATGTTCAAAGGTTTTCTGGAGCAGTATCCAGCGCACCGGCTGGTGGACCGGGCGCACTACTACCTGGCGATGAGCGACTACCAGTTGATCGATCTCGAAACCCGCGACCAGACTGCCGCCCAGAATGCCCTGGAGGAATTCGACGATTTTCTGAAGAAGTTTCCAAAGAGCAAGTACCGGCCCATGGCGCTGGCGAAGAAAAGAAAGTGCCTCGAAAGCCTGGCGCGCAACCAGATGGAAATCGGCAAATTCTATTTCCGCACCAGTTCGTTTCAATCGGCCATCGTGCGCTTCCAGCAGTTGATGAAAGCCTACCCCGACCAATCGTTTCTGGACGAGGTGATGTTTTTACTGGCTGAATCGTATTACAACGAGCAGAATTTTGACGTGGCCCGACTCAAGTACAAGGAATTGATCGATAAATTTCCCCGGAGCGAGTTCGTGAAGGAAGCGCGAACGCGCCTGAGGGAAATTCAGTAATCCCCCTTGTGAAGGAGTGCTTTGCATAATTGGACACAATGATGGCAAAAACGAAAACTCCAAAAACCAAAAAACCGAAGGCCGTTAAAAAAGCTCCCAAAAAGAAAGAACGCGGAGTGGAGATTCCCGACGCGCTTGCCCATTACATGAGTGAGATCAGCAAACTGAAACCCCTGGAGCGGGAAGAGGAAGCGGCCCTTTCCAGAAAAATCCAGAAGGGAGAGGTCAAAGCCCTGCACGAATTGGTGCGGCGCAATCTGAAATATGTGGTGACGGTGGCCAACAAGTACCGGGGGTGCGGGTTGTCTCTCCAGGATTTGATTGAGGAGGGCAATATCGGGTTGATCCAGGCGGCCAAGCGTTTCGACGGCGAACGGCATATCAAATTCATCACCTATGCGGTATGGTGGATCCGGCAGGCCATCATGCACTCGCTGGCGGAGCAGTCGGGTACGGTCAAGCTGCCCATCAAGCAGGCCGGCAAGCTTTATAAAATCGAGCGGAAATTCAAATCCCTGACGCAGGAGCTGGAACGGGAGCCCACGACCACCGAAGTGGCGGAGGATTTAGGATACAGTGTTGAGGATATCGAAAATATCATGCGGGCCTACCGAACCCACCTGTCGCTGGATACTCCGTTGCGGGACGACGACGTGACTCAGTACCTGGACCTGTTGGAGAATCCCGACTACATTCCGTACGACGATCAGATCATGAAAGCCGGCCTGCACCAGAAGGTGGACGAAATGCTCAAGCACCTTTCGGAACGTGAGGAAAAGATCCTGCGTATGCGGTTCGGGTTCAATGGCGAAACTAAAACCCTGGAGGAAATCGGCCAGGAGATCGGCCTGTCCCGCGAGCGGGTGCGGCAGATTGAAAAAAGAGCCAAGACCCGGTTGAAAATCCGTTCCACCAGTGAGTCCCTGCAGGATCATTTAGAATAAAAATTTCTGTTTTCCAATCCTTGTATGATCTATCCGAATTTATGACCTTAGCGCTGATCTGGTTGTTTGCCTATTTATTGGGATCCATCCCCTTCGGTGTGCTGCTGGCCAAATTTCGTCGGGTGGACCTGCGCCAGCATGGCAGTGGCAACATCGGCACCACCAACGTCCTCCGGACCCTCGGCACAACCGCCGGGGTATTGACCCTGATCGGCGATTGCGGCAAAGGCTACCTGGCAGTATGGGTGGCGGGAAAAGTGCTGGAGGCCCAATGGGCGGTGGCGGTGGCGGCACTGGCGGCGTTTCTGGGCCATGTCTTCTCGGTTTTCCTCAAATTCAAAGGCGGCAAGGGCATCGCCACCGGTCTTGGCATTTTCCTTTACCTGATGCCATGGGCCGGCCTGGCCTCGATCGGAATTTTTACCGTATCTCTCGTTATCACCCGGTATGTTTCGTTAAGCTCCCTGCTGGCGGCGGTCAGCATACCCTGGATCGGTTTTTATATTCAGGCCCCGGGACCCTTTATCTATGTCGCGGCGGCGGCGGCGGTGGTCACCGCCTTCCGGCACCGCGAAAATATGCAGCGATTGATTGAAGGAACCGAGAACAAATTCATGAAAAAATAGCGTTTGACAAAAACCGGGTAGGAAATATAATGAAAAATCCATCTGCATGTTAAATACAGGTTAAATACGCGGGAGTAACTCAGTGGTAGAGTGCAACCTTGCCAAGGTTGAAGTCGAGGGTTCAAATCCCTTCTCCCGCTCCATTTTCCTCCTTGTTTCACCCCGTCCCCATGCATAAAGGCGCCGTCGCCAAGTGGCTAAGGCACTGGTCTGCAAAACCATGATCGGCGGTTCGAATCCGCCCGGCGCCTCCATTTTTTTCCGAAAAGCTATATTTTTAGCCGTCTTACAGGCCTCAAATGAGGTGATTTTGAGCTGATTAGAATTACAATTTACGGTTGTGTAACGCTGGCTCAAATGCTAAACTGCTGTTAACGTAATTACTTACAGAGATTGTAAGTTTTGCCAGGTGGTCTAGCTCTTTTCGGGACTGAATTTCGGTGCCGGAAATTAATTTTCACCAGAAACCTTTAATAACAAGAGGAGAACGCTGATGAAAAAGCTCTTAATGGTGGGCGTACTTGTATTATCCCTCGTCTCGGTTACCGGTTCGGCCATCGCGGCTTCCGGCTATGGCGATAGCGGTTGTGGTCTTGGTTCCATTGTATTTGGCAATGAACCCGGCGCCGTTCAAATTCTGGCATCAACCACCAACGGAACCTTCGGGAGCCAGACTTTCGGCATCACCACCGGAACATCCAATTGTAATCCCTCCGGTCTGGTAAAACTCGAAAAGGAACGGGAAGTTTTTGCCCAGCAAAACTACACCACTCTGGTCAAGGAAATGGCTATGGGCGAAGGTGATTCCCTGGATACTCTGGCCAGCCTGTATGGTTGCTCCCAGGATTCTTTGGCCGATTTCGGCGCCATGACACAGGATAACTTTGGAAGCATCGTAACAAGCGACAGCACCTCTTCTGAAGAGATGTTATCCTCTCTGGAGCAAAAGATCGCAGACCACGCCGTATTGTCCCAAAGCTGCACAGGAACGATCGGCTGATTTGAATTAGCTTGATTTTAAAAAGGCATCAATGTATCCTCGCGATACGTTGATGCTTTTTTTTTATTCCCTCCCCTTTTCCAGTTTTGAACCTTGCCTTCTTTATTTCGCATCTCCATTATCGCTGTGATCCTGCTGTTCGTTGTGAAGACCCCCCTGCTCGCGCAACCGTCCACCGCTGTACCTTATGCCGAGGAACTGGTGCAACAGGCGGTGGAGAAAAAGCTGGACCAGACCCGGTATTGGCATCTTCTACTTCATTATAAAAAAACCTGGTTCGGAAACTACGAATCGGAAGCCGACGGAATGGATTTTTTCATTGCTCGCGAAGGCAAAACCAACCCCCGGGCCGAACTGGCGGCGGTCCTGAGGAGTTTTTTTGTCGACCCCGCAACCCTCAAGCCGGAGGAGGACCATCCGCAGTG
The DNA here is from genome assembly GCA_965372625.1 of uncultured Nitrospinaceae bacterium. Classification (GTDB taxonomy): domain Bacteria; phylum Nitrospinota; class Nitrospinia; order Nitrospinales; family Nitrospinaceae; genus SZUA-226. Next base: position 4,047 of record CBDVDB010000081.1, on the reverse strand, counting down.
TACTTATCCGGCCCGCTACAAATGGCTGAAGCGCCAGTTGCACTTCGACCCCGCCCGCCTTCCCGAACACAAATGCGAACGCCTGCAGGATTGGCTCACCCAGTTGAATCCGGAAAAAATTTCCCTGATCTTCGCCTCTTTTTATATGAACAATCCCGCTTCCATGTTTGGCCATACCTTCCTGCTGGTCAACAGCAAGGGAACCCGGCCCGGCAACAAACTGCTCAACTACGGGATCAATTATGCCGCTACACCCACTTCGACCAACCCGTTCATTTATCCCATCATGGGCCTGGCCGGATTGTTCCAGGGCACTTTCACGGTATTCCCCTATTTCGTAAAAGTTCAGCAATACAGCAACTGGGAAAGCCGCGACCTGTGGGAATATGAATTGAATCTGACGCCGGACCAGATCAATTATCTCCTCTTGCATCTGTGGGAACTGGGCGGAACCTGGTTCGATTACTTTTATCTGACCGAAAATTGTTCCTACCATATGTTAACCATTCTGGAAGTGGCCAACCCGGACCTGCACCTGACGGAAGAAATTTTCTATTCCGTGCAACCCGCCGACACAGTAAAAGCGGTCGTGAAGCAAAAGGGATTTGTCTCAAAAATTACCTACCGGCCCGCCATTTTGAACCGGATGAAAAATAAAATTTATGCAATGGGAGACAAGGAGAAAGAAACGCTCTATGGCGTGATCGAAGATCCGGACACCCTCAAACAGGCAAACTACCAGCAGTTGAGCGTTCCAAAAAAAGTGTTGGTCATGGACACCTATCTGGATTATCTGCAATATGTGGGCATGCAGGACGACAAAACCGATCCGGAAAAGCCTTTAAAAATTCCGCACGCGATTCTTCTGGAACGGAGCAAACTTAAATTCAAGCGCGAGGAAAAGGAACTCATCCGGTTTTCTTCCCCGCCGGAATCGGCGCACGGCACGGACCGGTTCCGCCTGGGCATCGGCGCCAACGACAACGAATTCTTTCAGGAAATCGGTTACCACCCCACCCTGCACGACCTTATGGCGGTAGACGACGGTCTGAAGAAAGACTCCCAGTTCCTGTTTTTTGATTTTGCCGGACGCTATTATTACGAATCGAAAAGGTTTCGGGTGGACCGTTTCAAACTCATCGATATCATCTCCTTCGAACCCTATGAGCCGATATTCGCCAAGCCTTCCTGGAAACTGAACGTGGGGGTCGACACCGTCCGTGATTTCGAGTGCGATTATTGTAATTCCTTTAAAGGGAACGGCGGGTACGGATTCTCCTACAGGACCGATTACCAGTCCCCTTTCCTGATATACGCCCTGGCGGAAATCGACGGCGAAACTTCGGACCAATTTGAGGACAAGTTCCGTGTGGGGGGCGGGGCTTCGCTGGGAACCCTGATCGACTTGTCGAAAAACTGGCGGGTACAATTAAGCGCAATGTACAAGCGCTTTCCTCTGGGGGACGAGTCCGAGTACTTCCGGTATGATTTTAAAATGCGTTACGCCGTGCACAGGGATGTCGATCTGCGATTGGAGTACCTGCGCATCGACCACAAGGATGAGGGACTGTTCTCCCTGAATATCTTTTTCTGACGGGGCTACCGGCTCAATCTTCAAACAGAGCGCGGACAAACGCCTCGGCCTGAAATTCCTGCAGGTCCTCCGTCTTTTCACCGACCCCGATAAACCGGACGGGCAACTTTATTTCCTGGGAAATATTGAGAAGCACGCCGCCCTTGCTGGTGCCGTCCAATTTGGTCATCACCAACCCATCGATCTCCAGCGCCTCGTGAAACAACCGGGCCTGCGAAATACTGTTCTGGCCGATGGTTGCATCCAGGACCAGTAACGTTTCATGCGGGGCGCCGGGGATGACCTTGCCGATCACCCGCTTTACCTTTTTCAATTCTTCCATCAGATTCAAATTGGTCTGCAGGCGTCCGGCGGTATCGACGATGACGATATCCATATTCCGCGCCACCGCCGCTTGAACGCCATCGTAAGCCACCGCCGACGGGTCCGCGCCGCTTTTTTGCTTGATGCAGGGGATCCCGATGCGGTCGGCCCACATCTGCAACTGCTCGATCGCCGCCGCCCGAAACGTATCCCCCGCCGCCAGCAAAACCTTTTTGCCCTCGTTGTGCCAGCGTTGCGCCAGCTTGCCGATGGTGGTGGTCTTGCCTGAACCATTGACTCCGATCACCAGCACCACAAAAGGTGAATGGGCGGAATAATCCTGCTTCTTCTGGTTTTGTTCGAGTAGTTGAGCCATCATCTGTCGCAGGTGAACCCGCATACCTTCAGGGTCCCGAATGCGGGCCTCACCGATTTGCCGGTTGAGTTCGTCGATGATGAGTTGCGTGGTCTTGACTCCCACATCGGCGAGCAACAGCGCTTCCTCGATTTCGTCCACCCTCTCCGGACCCAGTTTGGCTTTGCCATGGACCAGATTATCGATGCCCCCGGCCAGGGAATTCCGGGTTTTGGATAATCCTTTCTTGAGGCTCCGGAAAAAACCGCTTTTCTCCCCGGCGGGGCTTTCCTCTTTGGATTCACTCATGGGTGGTTTTTAGAAATTTTCAGGGTTGGTAAATATTTTGAAAAAATGGAAACGTCAAGAAGGTGCGGGCTGGGATTTGAGGGGGCTGGCCACCTGAATATTTTTTTTCAACATAATGGTCAACAGATTTTTATCCCGGTTCGACACCGCGACATCCAGCAATCCGTCCTTGTTGAAATCTCCGGCCACCACCCCTTGAGGATATTCATCGACAAAATGGTTGATCGGCGGATAAACAAACGTGCCGTCTCCCCGGCCCAGAGTCACCGCAACCGTATCTTTGGTCGAATTGGAAACCGCGAGGTCGGCGATCCCATCACCCGAAAAATCCCCGACGGCCACAAACTTGGGAAACTCGCCCGCTGAAAAGTCGCGCAGGGTTTTAAAGGTTTTGTCTTTGTTGTTCATTAAAACGGTCATCGCATGCAGGGAGTTGCTGGACGTAACCAAATCCATGAACCCGTCGTTGTTGGCATCCACATTGGCGATAGTGAGGGGTTGACCGCCGCCTTTAAATAATTTGGAATGCTTGAACTGTCCCTTGCCGTCGCCCCACAGAATTCCGACACCCACATGACCCGACCCCGCCAGGGCCACCGCCACATCGATATGTTGGTCATGGTCATAATCCCCCACCACCAATCCGGTGGGCTGGCCTTTGACGGGCATCGTCACCGGGTCCTGGAAACTGCCGGTGCCCTTGCCCAGCAGAATCGCGACTTTATGAAACCGGAGGGAGACCACCAGGTCGGGGTAGCCGTCTTCGTTGAAATCGCCCGTCGCCAGGTTGATCGGAATGCGGCCCGGTTTGATAATCTTCCCGGTATTTTTGAATCCGCCGCGTCCGGTGTTCAAAAGTATCTGGATGTTCTGGTCCCGGTAATTCAACTCCGCCAGGTCCTTGAAACCGTCACTGTTAAAATCCGCCACAACGATGCAGATCGGGTCCGCCCCGGTTCGGTATCGCACCTGGCTCTTAAAGGAGCCGTCGCCTTTACCCTGATACACCGACAAGGTATGCTCGCCGCTGTTCAAGACCACCAGATCCAGGTTGCCGTCGACGTCAAAATCATAGCTGATCAGAAAAGACGGGTCCTTCCCCGTATCGAGAACCGAAGCGATCCTGAACAAGCGTGGCATCTTTTTTTTGGACTTGGAGGCGGGCGGGCAACCTGTTAAAAATAAAACGGCCAGGCCCAGGGCCAGGCAAACCGAAAGCTGTTTCATAAAGAAAATCCGGAGAAAGGGAACACGCGGAGTGAGAATAGCATACCCCCCTTGTTTCAACAACCTAAGCTTTAGTGGGTATGGGTCCGGGGTCCACCGGGTCCGTCGCGGCAAATCGCACGGATTCCACAATAAAATAATCCAGCATCCCTCTGAAAATATAGGTGTGAAATTTCGACAGCACGCGCCAGTAAACATGGCCCCATACCGGATTGGGAATGAAATGCGCCCTGAGGGTCAGGCGGGTGTGGCCGTTTTC
>CBDVDB010000080.1:0-8971 GCA_965372625.1 uncultured Nitrospinaceae bacterium | reverse complement strand
TTGGAAAATGAATACCTGCAGGAAGAAGTTTTGGAATTGCAGACGTTCAGCGGGTTTGTCGGGCAAAGCCCCGCTCTGCAGAATATCTTAAGGCAGATCGAAATGGTAGCGGCGACCGATGCCAGCGTCCTCATCACCGGCGAATCGGGAACCGGCAAGGAGCTCATCGCCCATGAAATCCATAAACGCAGTCCGCGCGGCCTGCGGCCCATGATCCGCGTGAACTGTGCGTCCATTCCCCGGGAACTGTATGAAAGCGAATTTTTCGGTCATGTCAAAGGAGCGTTTACCGGAGCGGTGAAAGACCGCGCCGGCCGATTCGAATTGGCCCACGAGGGAACTCTGTTTCTGGATGAAGTGGGCGAGATTCCCCGCGAGCTCCAAAGTAAATTATTACGCGTATTGCAGGAAGGGACTTACGAGCGCGTGGGCGGCGAAACCACCCGCAATACCGATGTCCGGATCATTGCCGCCACCAATCGCAACCTGAAACGGGAAGTGGAGGAAGGCCGGTTTCGCGAGGACCTTTATTACCGGTTAAACGTTTTCCCGGTGGAAGTCCCTCCCCTCAGGAAACGCAAAGAGGATACTCCCCTGCTGGCCGCTCATTTTCTGGAAATCGCGGCCAGGAAATTCAATCATCCCAAACCGAAACTCAGCCAGGCCAATATGAACCGGCTGCAAGCGTATGACTGGCCGGGAAACGTCCGGGAACTGCAGAACGTAATCGAGCGGGCGGTCATTTCGGCACGGTCCGATAAACTCCATTTTGACCTGCCGGCCGGTCCATCCGCCCCAAGGGCTTCGGTCCCCGGCGGCAGAGGAAAGGCCGCAGGTGAAAAATCCCGGGTTCTGACTTTTGCAGAGATCAGGCAACTGGATCGCGACAATATCCTGACCGCCCTGCAACAAACCGGCGGCAAGGTGTTTGGAAAAGGCGGGGCCGCCGAGCTGCTCGACACGCGTCCCACCACCCTGGCCTCCCGCATTAAAAGGATGGGCCTGAAAGTGCCGCCTGAATAAATCAGAAAGCACTGATTTTAAAGGGGAAACAGCTCCCTTGCCGGATCGCACCCCCGGCCGTCAAACAGCGCTGTTTAATTTCCCGGCAAATCCACGTATAATCAGGTTCAGACAGTATTGCCCCGAACCTGCACCCAAGGACCTCACCATGATCAAGGGATTCAAGGTCATGACATTTCATCACACCCCCAACCCGGAGGCGGCCCAGTTCATCATGAGCGGGGACGTTATGAAAAAAGGCACCAAGACCTTTTCCTCACCGGAGCAATCGAAGGGGGATCCTCTGGCCAAAGCCCTGTTCAAGATTTACGGCGTGGAAAATGTTTTCATCAAGGAAAACTTTGCCACCATCACCAAATCACCGGTGGTGGCGTGGACCACCCTGATGGAGCCGATTCAGAATGCGTTGGAGAAGCACATGACATTTTACGAAACCTGTGATGAGGACGCTCAACCGGCGCCGCCGGAGATATCCAATATTCTGGAGAAGGTGGAAGTGGAAGATTTCCCGAACCTGACCGATGCGCAGAAATCGGAAGTGATCGACGCCATGCTGGACCACGCCATTCGCCCCGCATTGGCCAACGACGGCGGCGGCATCACCCTGCTGGGCGTGGAAGGCAACCGGGTGCGGGTGCATTACCAGGGCGCGTGCGGTACCTGCCCGAGCTCCACCACGGGTACCCTGGATTTTATCGAAAACTTCCTCAAGGACACTCTCAGCAAAGACCTGAAAGTCGAAACTGTCGACGCCTCCATCGTTTAATCAAATCCACTTGCTGTGCACATCCGGCGGCTTGAAGTTTTCAATAAACTCCATCGCCTCCTCCGGTGTGTTGACCAGCGCGTACATCTTCAGCGTTTCTTCCTTCGCGAATTTCAGTGCCACCAGTTGTTCGAAATGGCGGATGATGCCGTCGTAAAATCCTTCCGTATTGACAAACACCAGAGGTTTCACAGTCTGCTTCAACTGAACCAGTGAAAATATCTCCATCGCCTCCTCCAGCGTCCCCACTCCGCCGGGCAACACAATAAAGGCATCGGAGCGTGCGTCCATGATGCCCTTGCGCTCGCGCATATCGCGGGTAACGATCAACTCATCCGCCTCGCCGTACTCGATCTCTTTTTTCCGGAAGAATTTCGGTAGAACGCCGGTGACCTTGCCCTTCTTCTCGTGCACGCCCCGGGCCACCGCGCCCATCAGTCCGATGGACGCGCCGCCATACACCAGGTCGATCCCCGCTTCCCCCATGCGCCGGCCCAGATCGGCCGCGGCGTCAAGATACACGGCGTCCACCGCGTTGCTCGAAGCGCAGAACACGCATAGAGCGCGAATGTGTTTCATATCCATCCTGAAATATTAAAACAATAGTGTGGTACGCCATTGTAGCCCTTTTCATGATCGTTGAACAGGAGGTATGTTAATATGTGACCGTTCCATGAGGGAGGTTGCATGCCCAAAACTCACCACATTCCGAACCGCTTTTGGGGCCGGTTCTCTACTCCTCTGTTCATGGCGGCGCTTCTTTTTTTCCCGGGGGGTACCGCCGTCAATCCAGCCTGGGCGGTCGACTCCCGCAAAGTGGAAAAAATGATCGAAGACTCCCTGCCCGCAAAGGAGCAGGCGCTCTCGACGGAAAAAAGAAAACAGATTCTTGAGACAGGAAAAGCGGTTTACCGGAAATTCTGCGTTCACTGTCACGGTCCCGAGGGCCGGGGCGACGGCGACGCCACACCTTACCTGTCCCCGCTGCCCCGCGATCTGCGTTCGGGTATTTTTAAATTTCATTCCACTCAAAACAACGCCCTGCCGGTGGATGAGGACCTGATCCGCACACTCCAACAGGGTGTGCCGGGAACAGCCATGCCGCCCTGGGGCCGGGTGCTGAACGCGCAGAAAATTTTATCCGTGGTGGCATACATCAAAACCTTTTCCGGCCGGTTCGGAAGAGAAATCCCCGATTACCGCATCCGGGTGGGCCTGGAGTTGCCTCACGATCCCTTATCCATCAACCAGGGCAAGGAGTTGTACCGTCAAATGCGTTGCGGGCGCTGCCACGGCAAGGACGGGGAGAAGTCCGGGCCGCTCGACCCATCGTTGGACGACATCTGGGGACATACCTCCTACGTGTACGATTTGCGCCGGCCGGAGTTGTACAAAGCCGGGGCCTCCAGCCGGACCATTTATAAAACGCTGGTGGCGGGAATGGACGGCACTCCGATGAACACGTACGATTATTTAACAGAGGACGAGCGCTGGCATCTGGTGCATTACCTGCAATCCCGGTTTACCGGAACTTCACAGACCGCCGGCGACGGCAGGGAACAAATTATTTCCACCCGGATTGATCAACCTTTAACGCTGGACCCTTACCATCCGGTTTGGGGAAACGTTCCCTCGGCCCCGGTCCGGCTCAATCCCGTCCAGTTCCGCGGACATCCCATCGACCGGTTGCAAGTTCAATCCATCCACAACCAGAACCAGATCGCGTTTCGTTTGATTTGGAACGATTCACAGCCGGATGGAGCGATGACCACCCCATCCGGTTATCTGGATGGCACGGCCATTCAATTCGCGCTGGGAGAAAGTTCGATACTGAACAGTCCGTTTTATGGCATGGGCGAGAAGCGCAAGCCCGTCAACATCTGGCACTGGCAAGCCGATGCCAGCCAGCCGATCACAGGAAACCCGGGGCGAACTGTTTCTATCCACCGAGAAATAAATTTCGTAAATCCATTCAACGAATCACCGGTGGAAGAATTGAACGCCTCGGGCTTCGGCTCGCTCTACGTGCAATCCCTGCAGAACCAGCAATTGCGGGGCCACGGGGAATGGCAAGACGGACAATGGACGATGGTGTTTGTCCGGGACCTGGAAACACCCAGCCGGCAGGATATCAATTTTAAAAAAGGCGGCCATTTCCTTCTGGCCTTCGCCGTCTGGGACGGCGCCAACAAGGATAAAAACGCCAACAAAGTGGTCAGCTTCTGGAAAACACTGGTTTTGAACCATGAAAAATCCCCGCAATAGTTTCACGGCCTTCCTCTTTTCGGTCAGTTGCATGGCCTTATTGTTTGCCGGGGCTTTGGCGGCGGAGACCCACAACCCGCAAGTTCTGATTCCCCCCGGTGAATTTCAAATGGGAACCGAAGAGGGAACCCGGCGGGAGCGGCCGCTCCATAACGTATGGGTCGACGCGTTTTATATAGACCGGCATGAAGTGTCCAACCAGGAATACGAAACGTTTCAACCCGGACACCGGCGGAGCCGCTTGTCGGCTTGCGGCGAGTGTCCGGTAACGCTCGTCACCTGGCGCGAAGCGGAGGCGTTCTGCCAACATAAAGGCGGCCGCCTGCCTAACGAAGCCGAATGGGAAAAAGCGGCGCGGGGTCCTGAGGGCTTCGCTTATGGATTCGGAAAACGACCGGATGTGTCCCGGTCGAATTTCGGGAATGGATTCCGGGCCGGGGCGGTTCCAGTGGGCAGGTTCGCGCCTAACGGGTACGGATTGTACCAAACGAGCGGCAATGTCTGGGAATGGGTACACGACTGGTTCGGGCCTTATCCGGAGGAAAGTATCAGAAATCCCGCCGGACCGGAATCCGGAGCGCAAAAAATCGTGCGCGGCGGGAGTTGGCACAACGCGGCTTATTATGTGAACGCGGCGATGCGGTTCAAACTGGACCCGAATGTTCGATTGAACTCGGTCGGCATTCGCTGTGCCTATGATCTACCCTGATGGGACCTGAGGATGATGAACCGTCAAACGATGCATAACGCCCCGGCTCTTCATTTTCCCAGGGATTGGGAAATCCCCGAATCTGAAGTCACCCTGGAAGACGTCTACTTGAACCGGAGGAAATTTCTGGAAGGCTTGAGCTATGCCGGCCTGGCGATGATGGCGGGTTGGGCGCTCCCCTCGCGGGCCCGGGCGCAAACCTCCAGAGTGGATGTGCTGACTCCGGAATCTCTGACGGGAAAATTCAACAATTTTTACGAGTTCACCCCGGACAAATCCCGTGTCCGGAAAATGGCGAAAGCCCTGCCGCTCGAAAGCTGGACCCTCCACATCAAAGGTCTGGTGAAGAAACCGCAAACGTTTGGAGTGGAGGACCTGATCCGGAAAATTTCCCAGGAAGAACGGGTCTACCGTCTGCGTTGCGTGGAGACCTGGTCCGCTGTCATCCCGTGGACGGGGTTTCCCTTGCGCAAGCTGATTGCGATGGCGGAACCGCTTTCTCAAGCACGGTACGTTAAATTCACGACGTTTCTCAATCCCAACATCGCGCCGGGGCAGAAGGACCGCTTCTGGGAACCCTGGCCTTACGTCGAGGGATTGAACCTGGCGGAAGCCATGAACGATCTGGCGTTTATGGCCACCGGGATGTACGGCCATGACCTCAATCCGCAGAACGGTGCGCCCATCCGGCTGGTGGTGCCGTGGAAGTACGGATTCAAAAGCATCAAGTCGATTGTCGAAATGGAGTTCACCCGCGAGGCGCCGCGCACGTTCTGGCAGAATATGTCTCCCCTGGAATACGATTTCGCGGCCAACGTAGTGCCGAACGTTCCCTACGCGCGCTGGCACCAAAGCGTCGAAACATTGTTGGGAGAAAACAAAACCGTTCCCACCCGGCTCTACAACGGTTACGCCGATCAAGTCGCTTCTTTATATAAGTAAGAAAATTTTTGTGAGGCCCGTCAATCCGGCTTGCGTTTCACCACCGGCGGTTGGCAGAGTTTGCGGATTTTTTCCGCAGTGACGGCGGATACCTTCACCTGCCATTCCTTCGGCGATTCGGTGTTACGCGACCAGAAATCGTAAAGCCGGTCCATATCCCAATTGGTGATCCGTAACGCCCCCCAATGGCGGGTGAGCCGTTCGAACAGCAAATCGTTGTAAAAGTCGATCAGTCCCTTTTTTTTCGCCAGGGACATGACGATGGGATAAAAATCCCGGCCATAAATAGCCAACCCTTTTCTTCCAATTTTTTGTATCCGATTATGCGCGGCTTTTGAAACCGGTTGCAAACGCAACGCCCCGTTCTTGAGAAAGGTGCCGGCAGGCCAGTTTTCCTCCGGCAGGGGGCCGGTGACCCCATAATCTCCCGCAGGAATCTCCATTTGCGAAACCTTCCGGATAAACTCCCGGTCGATCTGTCCCTTGCCCTGGATCCCGACAAAGCACAGACGTTTGATTTCGTTTTTTCCTTTCTTGAGCGAAAGAACGCCGGGGTATTCCAGGTCGCCGGACAATTTTAAAGCCATTTCCGAACCCCGGGCGGGAGTGGCGCACATGAACAGGACCACGCCCACCCAAATTCCCAAGCCCGCTGAAAAGCCAGGAGCCGGCTTCCGAAGAATATTTTTAGAGAATTTTGAATTCCGGCTGTTCATAGGTTCATCGTTAAGGAGACACTTCGATCGTTACCGTTCCGTGCCGTGCAGCCTCCGTCAATGCTGAAAGGAAACCGCGGGGAGGCCCGGTTTTCTTTTCCCCGGCTTTTGAAGCCTTGTCCAGAGTCTGCTGAAGATAGGATGATTTAATGGCAAAGCTGGTATTCTCCGGCACCGGTTTCATGCGCCGGAAAATATTTTGTATATCCTTGCGGGCAAACAGCATCCCCACCACTTCACCCTTCTTATTGAACAAAGGCCCTCCGCTTTCCGCCGGGGCGGCCGAAAGTCCGACATGAAAAATGGTTTGATTGCTCTCGAGGGCGTTCAGGGCCAGAAGTTTTCCTTCTTTGAAAACATCGGAAGGAAAATTCCCGCTGGCACCGCTCAAGGCAAAAACCGGGTCGCCCTGCTTCAATTGTAAAGAATCTCCCAGCGTCAACGGCTTATGGGAAAGGAGCCCGGAGGGTTGCAACTCCAGCACCGCCACATCATAGATGATGAAAGACCGAACCAACCGCGCGGGGCGCATGGACTGGTCCGCCAACCGGACACGAATCTTTCGGGCGTCTTTCACCGCATGGTAGGAGCTCAGAACGGTCCCCGGACTTCCGGCGAGAAACCCCACCCCGCTGATCCGCCATTGCGGGGCGGCAGGCAGGACAGGAATCGATTCGATCTGCTCAAAGTCCTCCGGGTCGAGGCCGAGCTCCAGGTAAGCCTGTTTGAGGTTCCGGCGGACAATGCCGAGGTTGGTGACCGCCTGCGCGTCTTTCCGGGAGGCGTAAAATCGTTCCGCCATGCGGAATTGCGCGATCGCCTGGGGACCCTCCCCGGAACGAAACAGCAACGTGCCCAAGGCGTGATGCGCCTCGGCCCAATCCGGGCGCAGGTCCAGAGCATTGCGATAGGCCTGGATCGCCTGCCCGGTACGGCCCTGCAAGGAGTGCTCAAATCCCTGCCGGTAACTCTCTTCCGCGGACTGCGCCGGACCCGGCATTGGCCATAGAACCAGACCGGTGAATAATAATGCGGCAAAACTGAACGGTTTCATCCCGCTCTCCCAATAGAATACCCGGCGGCTATTGTAATTCATCCCGGCACCCGAAAAAAGCAGCCTTTTTGGGGGGTTGGCTGTTTTATTTTAAATTAATTCAGGGAACCCTTGACAAGACGGCCCCGGATTCCCATATTTTCAGGGTGAGGCCGTTTTCCCGGGGGGAAACCCGGCTATTCATGGAAAATTCCTGATTCCAAGGAGGTGCACCCATGGAATGGATAGAAATTGGAAACACCGGCAGCATGTTGATGGCCGCTCTGGCCGGAATAGCGGGAGTGGGATTTATTTATTTTCTCGGAAAAAATATGGGCTAACGCGGCATGTGACTTCTACCTGATTCTCTTAGCGGGTCATCCTTCGGGATGGCCCATTTTTCGTTGCGCTTCAATCTTTCTCGTCGGGGCTGTAGAGTTTGCGGTATTCGTCGATCGAGGAGCGGTCGGTCATACCGGAGATGTAATCGCAGATGCGGCGTTCCTGCGGGCCCTGATGCTCGTTGGCCAGCACGCTTTCCGGCAGAAGTTGGGGGATGCGGGTGTAAGCTTCGAACAGTTTGGTCAGGTACAACTCAGCCTTGAATTCCATACGCCGCACCCGGCGGTGATGGTACATATTTTTGTTTAAAAAATCTTTCAGCTCGGTATTCTTTTCGGCGATCTCCTTGCTGAACCCCGCCACGCGTTTTTCACAGGACCGCACATCGCTCACCGAACCAATATTATATTGCTCGATATTCTCCTGCGTGGTCTTGCGGAAATCGGTTATAAGATCGTTGATGATCCGGCGGACGATCTGATATTTCTTGAGTTCGAAACCCAGGTTTGCGTATTGCTTCTCCAGCAGTTTTTCGTTTTCCTGCCACAGGGCGACCTCCTGCAACTGTCCGATGTCGAGCAGGCTGGAAGTGATGCCGTCGTCCAGATCGTGCGCGTTGTAGGCGATGCCGTCGGCGAAGTCCGCCACCTGCGCTTCCAGCGAAGGATAGCGGTGCCCCGCCTCCCTTAAAAGAGGATTATCGGTATCCCGGGTATGCTTGCTGATGCCTTCCTGCACTTCCCAGGTCAGATTCAGCCCTTCAAATTCTGGGTAGCGTTTTTCGAGCACCTTGACGATGCGCAGGCTCTGCCGGTTATGCTCGAACCCGCCATGGTCCTTCATGAGTTTATTGAGGACGTCCTGCCCGGTATGGCCGAACGGCGGATGCCCCAGATCGTGCGCCAGCGCGATCGCTTCCGCCAGGTCTTCGTTCAACTGCAGGGATTTGCAGATGGAGCGCGTGATCTGCGCCACCTCCAGCGAATGCGTGAGCCGCGTCCGGTAGTAATCACCCTCGTGATACACGAACACCTGGGTTTTGTATTCCAGTTTGCGGAACGCGGAGGTGTGGATGACCCGGTCGCGGTCGCGCTGGAACCGGGTGCGGTAGGGATGCTCGTCCTCGAGGTGCGCCCGGCCCCAGCTCTCCCCGCTTTTGGCGGCAAACGGGGCCA
>CBDVDB010000079.1:0-8976 GCA_965372625.1 uncultured Nitrospinaceae bacterium | reverse complement strand
ACTTTGACCAGGCAGAGTCCGCGCGATGGGGCGGTGGGACCGGCCAGCCGCCGGTTTTTGGAATTTAAAATAGTTTTCATCTGCTCCGGCTTCAATTTACCACTGCCGATTTCTATGAGGGTGCCGACGATATTGCGGACCATGTATTTCAGGAAGCCGTTGCCGTCGACAGTAATCTGGATAAAACTCTCCTTTTTGGCAACGGTTAACTTAAAGATTTCACGCACCGTGGTTTTGGCGGAACATCCGGAACCTTGAAAGGATTTGAAATCCTTCCTGCCTACCAGAACATGAGCCGCCTTCCGCATGGCCGTCACATTCAAGGTCGGAGTCGCAATGTAATGGGCCTGCCGGCACTGCAGGGCTGTCGGATAATCCCGGTTCAAGAGGGTGTACCGGTAGATTTTACGCGTGGCGGACAATTGGGCATGAAAATCAAGGCTCACATCCTCCACTTTTTTCACCACAATATCGGATGGCAGCAGGCTGTTCAGGGCCTTCAGAAATTCCCGTGGTGTCATCAGCGAAGTGGTTCGAAAATGAGCCACCTGCCCTTCGGCATGCACCCCGGCATCGGTCCGGCCCGAGGCGATGAGGACCGTCTTCTTTTTAATAATCTTTTTAAGCTTGTTCTGCAGAACTTCCTGGATGCCCAGGCCGTTGGGCTGGATCTGCCAACCGTTGTAGCGGGTTCCTTCATATTCAATTAAGAGTTTGATTTTCCGCATGTTAAGGAGCCTCAGACAGAAACATAAAAAGCACGCCAGCATTGCACCAGCGCGCTTTTCTTTTTAGTGGACTCTCTGTTAAAACTCAAGAGTTTATCCGATTTTATAATCGGATTTAATTTGGGTGTTTCGAAACTGAAATGTCTGGTGGAATCAAGCTCCTCGTATTCTCCTTAAAGGTTAATCATACCTTCAAAAGTGAATATAACCCTCTTCCCCCATCTCGCAACATTATTTTTCGACCCCCTATCCTTTTGATCTCCCGTTCTCTACATGTGATACAATACCGCAAACAAAAACCCCATGAAATTCAGAAACCTTTGTAAATAAAGGAGTTTGTTTATGAAAACCTATGAAGACCTGCCCTCGGACGGCGGGTCCAACATCATAGATCAGGTCGTCAGCCAGCGAGAAAAACTGCGGGCGCGGCTCGATAAAATCAAACACAAAATTTCCCTGATGAGTGGCAAGGGCGGCGTTGGCAAAAGCTCCATCACCGTCAACATGGCCGCCTGCCTGGCCTCGCAGGGATATAAGGTGGGTATCCTGGATGCCGATTTGAACGGTCCCAGCATCTGCAAACTGCTCGGCGTCTCCAATCAGGAAAAACTTGAGATTACCCCTGAAGGGGTGGAACCCGGCAAGGGGGCTCTGGGGATCAAAATCATGTCCATGGACATGCTCCTGCCGAGCGCCGATTCACCGGTCATGTGGACCGAGGGCAAGGATGCCACCGCGGTCTGGATCAGCACCATGGAATCCACCGCCCTGCAGGAATTGCTGAAGGATACCATCTGGGGCGAACTGGATTACCTGCTGATCGATATGCCTCCGGGGAGCGACCGCATCGACAACGTGCGCGATCTGATCCCGGAGTTGGACGGCGTGGTGGAGATCACCATTCCCTCCCCCATTTCCCAGCACATCGTTTCCAAATCCATTACCAAGAGCAGTCTGCTGGGGGTTTCCATTATCGGGCTGGTCGAAAATATGGCCACTTACGTTTGCCCGCACTGCAATGAAGAGGGCAAACTGTTTGAAGGCGAGGACGTGGAACAATTATCGAAAGACAAAAAAATTCCCCTGCTGGGCCGCATCCCGTTCGATACGCGGATGTCCCGTCAGACCGACGCCGGCAAACTGTTCTTTGAGGAACATGCCGACTCGGTGACCGGGCAGGCCATCCAGCAGGTGGTCGACAACATATTGAAATTCATCAAAAATAAATCCAATTAAGGAGGAGTAATGAAATTCCTTTGCATACCCTGCGATGAGCAAATGGCTACGCAGACCGACGGCATCATGCCCGAGGAAAAAGACAATATCTCTCTGAAATTCAAATGCAAAAAATGCGGGCATATGATCGCCATGCTGACCAATAAATTTGAAACCGAATTCGTCAGCAAGCTGGGCGTCGAGGCGGGCGGTCCGTCCGACATGGCCAATACGCCCTTCGGAATGATGGGTTCCACTTTGGCCCAAGGTAAGGAAGAACTCAAGAAAGCCGCGCCTGCCGAAGGTGATTTTGAATGGACTCAGGAGGCCAAGGACCGCATGCAGAGAGTGCCGTTCTTCGTGCGCGGCATGGCTAAAAAGACGGTACTCAGCTTCGCCAGGGATAGGGGCGTCAAGGTGATCGACGGCGCGTTGATGGACGAAGTCCGCGACAAGGTGGGGATGTAGCCGGAATATCCGGCGCAAAACTTTAAGCCTCAGACTTGGCTTTGCATTCCTCGCACTGGCACAACTCCCGTAAAAGCTGATAGGGATAGATCCCCGTGCTGTGGCTGTCGTTCCAGTCGAATTGAATGGCGTAAAGTCCGACCGTCTTGAGGTTGAGCGGACGGATGGTGTCGGGGATCATGCCCGGCTTGATTTTCTTCTCACCGGACCATTCGTCGATACAATTGGCGCAGGGACATTTTTCCCTCAGCAGTTTGACGTGATAAATCGATTCATGGCCATCGGTCCAGGTGATGCCCAGCGTGGCTTCGTCGACCTGTTTGATATCGCTTGGCGAAGGGCCGTTCGGCTCCCCGTTGTTATCTTCTGACATAGGCTTTCCCGGTATTAAGGATTAGAGAAGGAACTTCAGCTTTTCCAGGCCAGTTCAAAACCGGCGCCCACCTTTTTGGCTTGTTGCGTTTGATGGATGCTGATCTGCGCCGCGACCTGTCCCGCCAGACGGCGATAGGCCTGGCCGGCCGGGGAATCCGGCTGGCTGAGCGTGATCGGCATTCCCGTATCGCCAGCCACCACTATGTCGGGAATGAGCGGGATTTCCCCCAGCACGGGAACCTTGAACTTCTCGGCCAACTCCTGGCCGGCGCCGGACTGAAAAAGGTAATGCTTCTTGTCACATCCGTCACAGACAAAATAACTCATATTCTCCACCACGCCCAGCACCGGTACTTTCACCTGTTGAAACATTTTGACGCCCTTTTCAGCGTCGATCAGGCTGATCTTCTGAGGGGTGGTGACAATCACGCCACCGGACAGCGGAGCTTTCTGAGTGAGTGTCAACTGCACGTCGCCGGTTCCCGGCGGCAGGTCGATGACCAGGTAATCCAGCTCGCCCCATTCCACGTTCTGGAGAAACTGCTGGATAATGCCGCCCAGCATGGGCCCGCGCAACATCAGCGGCTGTCCCTCTTCCGTCAGAAACGCGGCGGAGACCACTTTCAGGCCGTGCTTCTCATGCGGGTAAAATTTATTATTTTCGCCGCCCCTGGGGGGTGTAATGGGAATCCCCAACATGGTGGGAATACTGGGGCCGTAGATGTCGCCATCCATCAACCCCACGGTCGCTCCGGTCTGGCTGAGGGCTATCGCGAGGTTGGTGCTGACCGTCGATTTGCCAACGCCGCCCTTGCCGCTGGCCACGGCGATGATGTTTTTCACGCCGGTCAGAATCGGTTGCGAATGCTCCGAGGAGCGAACGCTGGCGGTCATATTGACATCCACTTCCGTCACTCCGTCAATTTCCTTAACCTTGGTGTGGCATTCGTCTTTCAACTGTTCCTTGACGGGACAGGCGGGAGTGGTCAACTCGACATCAAACTTTACTTTGCCATTATCTATATTCAGGTTTTTAACAAACCCGAGGTCGACAATATTTTTATGAAGGTCCGGGTCCATGACGGTTTTCAATGCGCCCATAACCTTTACTTGTAAGTCCTGATCAGACATTTCCGGCTCCTAAGAGGTATCCCTGGCAATCGGGGTAAATAACAAATACCCGTATCATCGATTGGATGTCCACGCCGGGTGGCGATAAGGGATAATTGTAATCTGGATGAAATTTTAAAACGGATTGGCGGGAAATCAAAATTGTAATTCCCATTAATTAGTTTTTAAGATGGACCGGCGCGGAAAAAGATTTTAATAATCCAGCGGGTTCACCCGGACCCCCTCTAGCGGCCCGTGTCAGGCCCTGAAGGTCTACTTTCATTTTGCAAGTAATATAACATTTTTGCCCGCTTTAAAGGCCGCGGCATAGGGTGTGAAAATATGCCGGAGCCCCCATATCCGGTAAATTACACTTTACAAATCAAATTAAAGCAATTAAATTCATAATGTTGAAGGAATGCGTCGAAAATACGCAAAAAGCTTCTTTAAGATTGAAAAAAGACTGAAAAACTCTGTCCAACCCGCTATCAGGTACCCCATTTTTGCCATTTAAACACACTGAAAGTAGTCCACCGGACATCCCATTCAGCCTCTTAAGCATTTAGCCCATGGCCAAAGAAAAAGCATCGGACATCATCCACGAGTTGGAAAATCGTTTCCTGACGTATGCGCTTTCCACCATCGTATCGCGTTCCCTGCCGGACGTGCGTGACGGATTGAAGCCGATTCACCGCAGAATTTTGTACGCCATCAACAGTATGGGAGTCAATTCGGATTCCAAACCCGTGAAGTCGGCCAAGATCATCGGCGAAGTTTTGGGTAAATACCATCCGCATGGCGACGCGTCCACTTATGAGTCGATGGTGCGTATGGCGCAGGATTTTGCCATGCGCTACCCGCTGGTGGACGGCAAGGGAAACTTCGGCTCGCTGGATGGCGATCCCCCGGCGGCGTACCGTTATACCGAGGGCCGGTTGACGCCGATCACCTCCTACATTCTGAACGATATTAAAAAGGATACGGTCGATTTCCGGCAGAACTATGACAACACCTTGAAGGAACCGGCAATTCTGCCCTCGCGCGTTCCCAACCTGCTGATCAACGGTTCATCCGGAATTGCGGTGGGCATGGCGTGCTCGTTTCCCAGCCATAATTTGAGTGAAGTGATCGATGCCCTGATTTCCCTGGTGGACACTCCCAATCAAACCACCACCCAGATCATGAAGTTCATCAAGGGACCGGACTTTCCAACCGGCGGCATCATCCTGAATTCCAAAACCGAACTGCGTAAAGCGTATGACTGCGGTTCGGGGTCCGTTAAAATCCGGGGTGAGTGGATGCTTGAGAGTTTGCCGCGGGGAAAATCGCAAATCATCCTGACCGCTGTTCCGTATGGGGTGAACAAGTCGCGGTTGATTGAGAAAATTGCCGACATCATCATCAGCAAAAAACTGACGGCATTGGCGGATATCCGCGATGAAAGCGACGAGAAGGTGCGCGTGGTACTCGAAATCAAAAACGGGGCGGAACCGGAAATGATCATGACCTATCTGTTCAAGCATACCGAGCTGGAAACGAATTTTCAGTTGAACTTCAACTGTCTGAAACCCACGGGCGAACCCGCGCGCCTTTCGATCAAGGAAATCTGCACATTCTTTCTGGACTTTCGCCGGGATACGGTGACACGCCGGTTGAAATTCGATCTCGTGGTACTCGAAAAACGCCTGCATCTGCTGACGGCCTTTGCCCTCATTTTCAAAAATCTGGACAAGGCCCTCAAGCTGATCCGCTCTTCCAAATCCCGGCAGGAAGCGGCCGCCAAACTGCAGAAAGCCTTCAAGCTGGATGACGAACAGGTTTCCGCGATTCTGGAAATGCCCCTGCACCGCCTGGTATCCATGGAAATCGATAAAATTAAACTGGAACAGAAGGAAAAAGCTAAGGAGCGGGAAGAAATCCAGAGCATGCTGGGCTCCAAAAAGAAAATCTGGGGCGTCGTTAAATCCGAACTCAAGGAGATTGGCGAAAAATTCGGGGACAAGCGGCTCACCAAAATTAAAACGATCGAAACGGTGGAATACAACGCGGAGGACTTCATCGAACACGAGGATGTAGTTCTGGTGTTGAGCCGCAACGGTTGGTTGAGAAAAATCAAAACCCTGAGCGACCCCGCCGCCCTGAAACACAAAGAGACTGACGGGCTGTTGGGAATCGTCCGGACCCATACCCGCGGCCTGGTGGCGATCTTTACTTCCGCCGGAATTGTTTACATCCATAAAGTGTTCAACCTGCCCTATACACGGGGGGGATTCGGCGAACCGGTGCAAAATCTGTTTAAATTCGGTGATGGAGAACGGGTGATCAAGATGCTGTCCCTGCCCGGAACGGAAAACGGCGAAGCGGAAGAAACGGGAGAGCAGCAGGCTTTCGACTTCGAGGACAGTGTTGAGGACGCGGAAGAGCTTTTGTTCGTCAATGACCTGGGTCACGGCTTCACTTTCCCGCTCGCTAACCTGACCGAAACCAGCCGGGCGGGCAAGCGTGTCATGTCCGTCAAAAAAGACGCGCGCATGGTGGCGGTCAGCCCCGTTTTCGGAGAGCATGTTTTACTGATATCAGAGGCGGGAAAGGGTCTTTTGATCAAACTGGACCAGGTAACCCAGTTGAGCGGCGCGGGAGTGGGCGTCAAATTGATGAATACCTCTAAAAGCAAAGTGGTCGCCGCCCGGTGCGTGGACCGCAAAGAAACGGTTCAAATGATTTTTGAAAACGGCAAGAGCAAGGAACTTAAAATTTCCAAACTTACCGTCCACCACCGCGGAGGCCAGGGCGCTTTTGTGGCCAAGGGCAAAAAAGTGATTAACCTGATCTGACTTATGAGCAGTTACAAAGCAAAAGATATTCAAGTTCTGAAAGGCCTGGAACCGGTCCGCAAACGGCCGGCGATGTATATTGGCTCGACCTCCCTGCAGGGCCTGCATCATCTGGTCTGGGAAATTCTTGATAATTCCGTCGATGAAGCATTGAACGGGCATTGCAACCTCATCGAAATCCATATCAAAAAGGGAAATGAAATTACCGTCAAGGACAACGGACGCGGTATTCCCGTCGACAAATTCCAGAAAACCAAAAAGAGCGCGATGGAAGTGCTGTTCACCACCTTGCACTCCGGGGGTAAGTTCCAGGAAGGCAGTTACAAGGTTTCCGGCGGATTGCATGGCGTCGGCATGGCGGTGGTGTGCGCCCTGTCCGAATCGTTGAAAGCGATCTCGCGCCGGGATAAGTTTGAATGGATCCTGGAATTTTCGCGGGGCAAAGCCAAGGGCAAACTCAAAAAAGGCAAGGCCTGCCGTAATAAGGGCACCGAGATCACCTTCAAGCCGGACCCGAAAATCTTTCCCAAAATCGAGTTCAACCTGAATTGGATTCTGGAGCGGGCTGAATCCAAGGCGTTTCTCAACAAAGGCCTGAAGATCGTCGTCAAGGAAGACAAGAAAACGCACACTTTCCAATATCCCGAAGGCATCAAGGATTTCATCCGCAAAATCATCAAGGGCAAACCCGTTCTGGCGGAAGAACCGTTTTATACGGAGAAGGAGGATAAAAATCTACGGCTGGAAACGGCTTTCCTCTGGACCTCCAACACAGATACAGTGATACATTCCTATGCCAACGCGATCAAGACTATCGACGGCGGTACCCATGAAACCGGATTCCGCAACGGAATCACCAAAGCTCTGAAGGCTTATATTGACCGCCGGAAACTGCTTCCCAAGGGAATTTCGAGCATTACCAGTGAAGATGCCAGGGAAGGCCTGGTGGCCATCATCAATGTGTATCTTCAGGGTGATGTGGAGTTTCAGGGCCAGACTAAAGGCCGTCTCAATTCTGACATCACGTCGCAAGTGGAATCCGTAGTCAAACATTCGCTGGAGCATTATCTGCATGACCATCAGTCCGTGGGTGACCTGATCGCCAACCGCGTGATCCTGGCGGCGCAGGCACGCATCGCTTCTCGCCAGGCGAAAGATCTGGTGCACCGCAAAACGCACATTTCGCATCGATTGAACCTTCCCGGAAAACTTTCCGATTGCGCTTCAACCGACCGCGAGGAATCGGAGTTGTTTATTTGCGAAGGGGATTCGGCGGGCGGCTCCAGCAAGCAGGCGCGTGACCGGAAGACCCAGGCCATTTTACCCATTCGCGGAAAAATTCTGAACGTGGAGACCGCTACGCTGGATAAAGTACTGGCGAATACCGAAATCACAAATATCATTTCCGCCTTGGGAACGGGTATTGAGCCCCAGTATGATTATGAAAAGTTACGCTACGGTAAAATCATTCTCATGACCGATGCCGATGTCGACGGCGCTCATATCTGTTCCCTGCTGCTCACTTTTTTCTACAAGTTCATGCCGCAGCTCATTAAGGAGGATCATCTGTTTATTGCCCAACCTCCCCTTTATCGGATTGACTCAGGTAAAAAATTCTTTTATGCGGTGGATGACAAGGAAAAAAATAAAATTATCAGCGGTTTGAATGGCGCCGGGTATGAAGTGGGGCGGTTTAAAGGATTGGGGGAAATGCCTGCCGGGGACCTAAAATCCACCACCATGGACAAAAACAAAAGATCCCTCATTCGGGTTGTAATTGTAGACAAAAAGCGGACCGACAAGACCTTTGATCGCCTCATGGGTAAGGAAGCCCAGCATCGATTTAAGTTTATTCAGGAAAAAGCTCCTTTTTTCAAGGAATTGGACGTTTAGGCTCATACTCACCCCCATTTTAATCCCAACCACCTGAATTACGGTATATCAATCTGTTACAGGAAACCGTTCAAAAATATCCCCTCAAGATTGATTACTCTTGTAATTATAAGCATTTAATAGTAGAATTACAGTTAAAGTCCATATAAATATTTCCACCCCAATCGTACTATATTTCGCTCATGTGGGAAGAGTTTGTCTATGAATCCTGTTCAAGCAAAATCTGCCAAGCCAAAAGCCAAAGACATGAGTATAGACCCTTCAGCCAAGGCTAAAACCTCTACAGGAAGTGACAAGGCCCCGGCCACCAAGGGCAAAGTTCCCTCCGGAAACGACAAGCCCCCGGCCACCAA
>CBDVDB010000078.1:0-9017 GCA_965372625.1 uncultured Nitrospinaceae bacterium | reverse complement strand
TTCATCGGTTGGCAATCCAATGCGGCGCATTTGAAAACCTGGTCGCGCCTGATCGGGAACCAGGCGGTGGAGCCCAGTGTCCAGTCGCATTTTGCGAACCCCCGCGGTCCCAAAAACCAGAGCTTGAGCAATGCCCTGTACCATACCGGCAACCAGATTACCTTTTGGCTTTCAGATCGTTCGGAGCCCAATCCCTGGCTCTATAATGAAATCACGGGCCGTTTTATGATTTCGCCCGCCGTCACGCAAGCGGTGTTGGCGGTGCGCATACTACTAGTCTTGTTATTGATTCCCCTGGGCTGGAGGATGGCCGCCCGGGGCGGTCCTCTGGATGGATTGGCCGCATTGGGACTGGCGTGTACGGCCATGCTGATCGCATCGCCCGTATCGCGCGGTCATTATTTCATGCTGGAGTGGCCGGCGGTTTTGTTCGTTTCCCTTTGGGTTTTGAAGCACAAAAATCCGCAAAAGGCGGTCTTTTGCGCGGGGATTCCGGCCGCATTATCCCTTCTTCATTACGTGTTTATCACCTTTCCGCAAATATTTGGACCCTTGAAGGTGGGCACCCTTTTCCTGGGAACCCTGGGCATCGGTACCGCCCTGTGGTATCTCGTGATGGTCTATACGCTTATCAAGGCCTCCCCCCCGGAGATAGCAGTGAAGTCCTGATTTCATCCCTTTGCGCTGGGGGTCCTTTCCGGCGCATTCCTCATGGCTATCCAGGCATAGAGGAGTTCTTGAAAAACAGATATTTGGCGGTTTCGCGGGAAGATATTGACAAAACCGTTAATTTTCATAAAATGAAGGGTTCCAATCAGGAGTTCCCGCTCTTGGGCCGAAAAATCAATGAGGTGGAAGTGACGCCACTTCCGGCGCTCTGGTTTTGTGCGAATAGTCATCAAGATACGATTTAGTATTCATTTATATAATCATTTTTTCAAAGAATATTTAAGGCAGGAGAACTGAAATGCAGATTACCGGTATGTTATGGGGACGAAAGTTACTGGACTTGGTGGAGTTCCCCCGGTCGGAGGTACTCGGACCGGAGGCCAGCGTCGATGATATCAAGGGAATGATCAAGAAGCACAAGCAGGTGTTCATCAAACCGTGTTTCAAAGGCGGCGTCGGTAAAAAAGGCAAGTCCGGTTTGATCGGGCGGGTGGACAACCTCCACGACGCGCTCAAGGAAAAAGAGCGGTTGTACTTCGCCACGCATCAGGATGACAACCGCATCACCAAAGCCAACGGCGTCACGTTTGAAGGCGGGGTGCCGGCCGATCACGAAGTCTACTTTTCGCTCACGGACCACACCCTTTACCGCGCGCCCTGCATGACCATCACCCATCACGGTGGGGTGGATATTGAAGAGTTGCCGGAAGACAAGCTGGCGGTGGTGCCGTTCGATCCGTTGACCGGCCTGAAATCGTTTCATGTCTCCAACGCCCTGGACAGCATCGGGGCTCCGTCGGAAATTATCAGTCCCCTGGTGCAGAACCTGCCGAGGTTATGGGACCTGTACAACAATTACGGCATGTTGATGCTGGAGCTCAACCCCATCCGCATGTTCAACACCGGTAAACGCCTCACCCCGGTGGCGTGCGATTTTAAATGCGCGTTCGATCAGGACGACCCGGCATGGAAGCGCCTGCACCTGCCGGACGATTTGTTTGCTTCCGACGATTCGGAGTTCGAGCAGGAGATCAACCAGCTCCGGACGTATCAGGGCCAGAGCGACGTGTATGTTATCAACGATGAGGGAACCATTACCGCGCCGACCTTCGGCGGCGGCGCCAACGCCATGGTAACGGAACTTTTGGGAGAGGATGCGACGATCTCTTCCGACTTCGGCGGCAATCCGCCCTACGTCAAGATGAACGATATTTCCAGGATCACATTCAAATACTGGCTGCCGCAGTCCAACGTATTGTTCATTATCGGCGGTAAGGCGAACAATACGGATATTTATGAAACCTTCCGCGCGATCGGCGACGGCATCAAATGGTACTTCCAAAAGTACGGGCCGCATCCCCTGTTCGTGGTGGTGGGCCGGGGCGGACCCAATCTGATTCGGGGTATGGCGTATCTGCGCGACACGCTCGATTCACTTGGCCTGCCGTACCGTTTCTTCGGCCACGACAGTGCCATGTCGGAAGTCATCAATTACGCGCGGGCGGTCAACCGTTGGATGCTGAACGGCGGCAAGGACAAAATCAAAAAAACTATGAATATCAAATAAACTAACTCATATCGCTAAGCACCATTCTGGAGGATTATTCTAATGCACAAAGGAGGAGTCGCAGGTTTCCCTTATTATGTGGGGGTCAATTCATTGTCTGAGTTGGCGACCAAGGATGATAGAGTCGTTGTTTTGAACATGCTGGGAAAAGAAAGCTCCGGCGTTACCCCGGTCAGCCACGAGTATTCCGGCGGCAACATCGTGTTCGGGACCGGACCGGGTAAATCAGGAAAATTCCTGCCGACCAAAAACGGCAAAATTCCCGTATACAATTCCATCAAGGAAGGCATGGCGGCGGGGCACAAGTTCAATACCGCAGTGGTCTACCTGCCCCCGTCCGGCGTAAAAGACGGCGTGGCGGAAGCGGTGCGCCAGAATCCCAAACTGAAAAAAGTCATCGTCCTCACGGAAAAAGTGTCCGTCAAGGATTCCCGTATCATGCGCGCCATCTGCCAGGCCAACAGCGTCGATCTGTTCGGCGGCAACTGCCTGGGTGTGGCGGACGCCTGGAACCATATCCGTCTCGGCGGCGCTCTGGGAGGCAGTCATCCGGAGGAATCCCTGATCAAAGGTTCGGTGGCGCTCTTCTCCAATTCCGGAAACTTCACCACCACCATCGCCGTGTATCTGGCGACGGCGGGTTGGGGCACCACCACATCCGTTTCCAGCGGGAAGGATGTTTACATCCATTACGGTCCCCAGGAATTTATTCATGCGTTTAATAACGACGACCGCTCCCAGGCCGCCATCGTGTACTGCGAGCCCGGCGGATATTACGAGAAGGGTCTCAAATCCGACAAGCCGATCGTCGCCTGTGTGGTGGGCCGCTGGAAAGCCAAACTGACCAAAGCCTGTGGCCATGCGGGGTCGCTGGCCGGTTCCGGTGATGATGCGTTGGCCAAGGAAGGCTGGTTCATGGACTATTTCGGGGTGAAGGATATCTACACCCCGGAAAACCCCGTTTGCTCCAAGAAAGGCGCGCTGGTGACCAACATCGCTCATATCCCGGTGGCGTTGACCCAGGTGATGGAGATGAACGGCAAGAAGCCGGACTTTGAATCGAAGGGAGACCTGTCCCTGAAATGCTGGTTTGGAAGCAACAACGGCATCGATCTGCCCAAGGAACTGGATATTTCCCCAGTGAAAGCGATCGCGCCCTACAGCGAGCAGATCGAAGCGCTCAAACTGCAGATCGGCGCGCAGATCAGCCGGGAAACCCTGAAAGACGCCAGTGGCGCCTCCAGGATGGACCCCAAGACGCAGGTCTCGCAGATTCACAATGTCTCCATTCTGGATGCCTCCAACAAATCGTTTGAGGAAAACCTGGTATTCGCGTTGACCCACAGTTACCCCAGCGCAGCGGGTACCGCGATGGCCAATGCGGTGTTGAATGCTTATGTCAATCAGCACGCTCAACCGACACTGGCGGCGGCGGCGGCTTCCCGCGAGGCGGGCAATTCCCCCAATACCGTGCAGGCGGCAGCGGTGGCCATCGTCGGCAGGAAAAAAGCGCAAAAGGCCATGGATACGGCAGAGGCACTGCTCGAAATTTTTAAATTAACGGACATGAACGATCCAGAAGGCAAATTCGATTACAAGTCGCTCGTTAAAAGCGCCGCCGATCATAAGGATGCGCTCATGGAGTCGGCGGCGGATGCCGGCGCATCCAAACTTCTGGATATTTGCAAATCCAAAGGCAAGTCGGTCTTCATCGATTTTCTTCAGGATTTTGCCAAAGAACATAAGGGCCACGTTTCCAGGGACGCTTTGATGGCGGCGGTTTGGGCTACGTTGGCCTGGCCGAGCCTGCGTTCCAAAAAAATCACTAAAACCACGCTGGTGCGCCTGCCTTGGTACGGCCGGATTTACAGCACCATGGTGGGGGTGGCGGCACCGGCAGACCAGCAGAGCGCCGACAGCTTCTGCGGCGTCAACAATGACGACCTGCTGGCTTACAGTTTCAACCGCACCGCGTTTCTGGCGCTGATGGGACGGGAGGCCACGGAAGGGGAGTTGTTCGAGTTTCAGGTTCTGCTGGGCCTGATCATCACCAACGGTCCCGGCACCATTTCCGCCCAGGGTTCCAAAGGCGCGGTCAGCGCCGACGGGCCGGAACAGCCGAACCGGGTGCAGATCAACAAGAGCTTTATCGGCTTTCTAACCCATACCGGATTCGCTCACGGCGGCAACGGCTACGAGGCGGCGGCCTTTTTGATCGATCAGTTCAAGGATACCGGCCTGAAAAATCCGGCCGACTCCAAGCACGGGATAGACCTGGCCAAGCTGGCCACGGACTATGCCCACTGGTACAGCGGTTACAAAAAGGAACAGAAGGGCCTCGGCCACCTGGATTACGCCAAGATTCCCTGCGTCAACCACCCGATATTCAAGGGGAAAGACGTCAACGTCGACCCGCGCGAGGTGTATGTCAGCAAACTGTTCAAGGACAAGGGGCTGTACAATGTATTCCTCGATTTTTACCATCACCTGGTGGAAAGCCTGTTCAAGACCAAGGTGACGAAGAACGTGTACTGCGTCAACATTGACGCTGTTATCGCGGTGATCCTGCTCAAGATGTTGTGGTCGGATTACCAGAAGGGGTCCATTAAAGAGGAAAATATCGAGTGGGCCAGCTTCATGGCTTTCCTGTTCGGCCGGATGATCGGTTGCGCGGCGGAAATCGACGATCACACCAACCGGGGCAGGAATATGGATACCCGTACCCCGGCGAGCAAGTGCATGTACGTCGGATAATTTTTTTTAATTTGAGTTTCATTGAAGCAGGCCGGTAATTTGCCGGCCTGTTTTTTTTGTGGGGATTCAGCGGAACCGGTCGACTTTGAACCGATACATCTCTATCGGGTCATCAGGATGAATCTTGCCCTTATCCCGGCAGATTTTGATTTGCTCTTCAGGAGAATTGACTCCTTCCAGATCGGGCAACAGCACTCCCTGCTTGCTCTTAATCCGCACTACCAGACCGTATATTTTGGGGTTCAGTTCTGAAAGGTCGGAGACTTTCTCCAGGGGCTGCACCACGTCAATGGAATAGGTCAGGTCCTGCAATTCCTGCTGGGTCACGGGAGAAAACCGTGGATCGTGCAGGGCCGCCTTGAGGGCGTTTTCGATGATCTCCAGGGCCAGGTTGGCTTCACAGGGCTCCAGCGTACCGATGCACCCGCGCAGTTGTTTGCTCTTTTTGATTGAAACGAAAGCTCCCGAGCGTGAAACCAGATCCGGTGACAATGGATCCGGGCAGGGCAGTTTTTGCTGGTGACTCAGAAAATACTGAATCGATTCTCGTGCCAGGGAAACATAAGGGTGTTGAAACATTTCCATATCGACCTCCATGCAGAGGTTCTTATATGTACCAATTTAAACCCGATGTCCGGAAGCCGCAACCGCCAAATTGCGGTTTGGATGCCAACCGCGTTTAAATCAAATGTTTAGAATTGGGTGATATTGGCCAGTGGGGATTTGGAAAGGGTGTGGCGGTCGATGATGTAATCGGCTACTGCCAAGAGGGCGTCTATATATTCCGGTGCCGGGAAGATTGTGGTCTGAACCGCTTCTTTCGCGCGGGCCATATAGCGGCGGGCCTGTTCAAGAGTATATTCCAGAGCTTTGCCCTCACGCATGCGGTCCAGTATATAATCCAGTTCCTTGTTCGTCAGTTGGTCATTCTGGATGAACTGTTCGATTTCTTTTTTCAGCCCATTTTCGGAATGATGGTACAGGTAATGAAGCGGCAGGGTAACATGCCCTTCCAGGAAATCATTACCCGGAGGTTTGCCTAACTGCTCCGGGGTTCCGTCATAATCCATAAGATCGTCCATCAACTGGAACGCCATGCCGAAATTCTCACCGAAAGTAATCAAAGCTTCTTCCTGTTCTTTTTCGACTTTGGCCATCAGGGGCCCCAGCCGGCAGCACAATGACAGGATCGAAGAGGTTTTCCGGTGAATCACATCCATGCAGTGTTTCTCGGTGACATGAATGTCCCGGGCATTGGAAAACTCCAGCAGGCCGCCCTCCACCAGGAGTTTGGCGGCTTGGGCGAAGACTTTGAAAATAACCGGGTCGACATCTTCGGAAAGCAGGGTCAGTGATTGCGCGATCAGGTAATCCCCAACCAGGATACTGGCGTCATTGCCCCATTTGGAGTTGACGGTTTGGTGGCCGCGGCGGACGGTGGTTTCGTCGACCACATCGTCGTGCAGGAGAGTGGCGGTATGGACGTTTTCGATCGCACAACAATGCCTGGTAATGGTCTCGTTCAGCTCAAGGCCGCACAGCCGGGTGCTGATGAGCAGGAGCAGGGGACGGAGCCGCTTGCCGCCCGAACTCAGAATATACTCCCCGATTCCCGGGACGATCGGGATATCGGAGAGGAAGTTGTCCTTCAGCGCCAGTTCGACCGTTTCCAGGTCGGGCTTGAAGAGTTGCGTAACCTCTTTATAATTCATAATCGGACTCTCCAGAGGGGACTCCAGAAAAACCCTATAATACCACGGGTTCCCCAAGGGCCGCGACCAGAACTGAGATACCTGAATCCAACCTCATTTGGTAGTCGCAAAGGTGTTAAAAATATGGGAAAATCCCTTCTTTGTCAAGGGTTTTGTAACCTTGGGAGAGCGCCAGACAATCCTTGTAAAATCAAGTAATTATACACTGTATGGGCGGCCCAGGCACCCCCTCGATGTCCTCCGAAACCCTTGAATTTTATAATCCAATGGAAATCCTCCCAAATTTTGAAAAAACCTCCGTTTCGGTCGTTATTCCGGCCTTCAACCGGGCCTGGTGCCTGGAGCAAACCCTGCTCTCGGTTTTGGACCAGAGCTTCGAAAATTATGAGCTGATCGTGGTGGATGATGGCTCAACGGATGACACACCCGCTCTCCTGCGAAAGTATCCCCAAGTCCGGGTCCACCGCTGGCCGGACAACCGGGGCGTCTCCGCCGCCCGCAACCAGGGCATCCGGATGGCACGGGGTGAATGGATCTGCTTCCTCGACTCGGACGACCGATGGGCCGCCCACAAGTTGCACGCGCAGGTGGAGTGGATGGCGGCCCACCCGGAGTGCCCGGCCTGCTACACGGACGAAATCTGGATTCGCAACGGCGTCCGGGTGAACCCGAAAAACAAACACCGCAAGCATTCGGGCGATATTTTCAGGCAATGCCTGCCGTTGTGCATTATCAGCCCGTCTTCCGTCATGATCCGTGCCTCGGTTCTGGAGGTTATCGGGGAGTTCGATCCCGATCTGGCCGCCTGCGAGGATTACGATCTGTGGTTACGGCTGGCATCGCGCTATCGGGTGGATTTCATCCCGGAAAAACTCATCATCAAAACCGGCGGGCATGCCGACCAGTTGTCGCGCAAATACCGGGGTATGGACCGCTTCCGCGTGTACGCTCTCGAAAAAATTCTGAAGCAGGATCACCTCAGCCGGCAGCAACGCATCTGGGCGCTGGCCACCCTCATCGAAAAATGCGGCATCCTGCACGCCGGTTACCGCAACCGTGGCAAATCGGATGAAGCCCGTGTCTATAAAGAGGCCGCCCAGCAATACCGCGAGATGCTTGACGGCAACGGCAAACCATCGCATGCGGTGCAACCTTTTGAGAAAGAGATGTTACTGCATGCGCTGGAAGATTAATCATGCGTCGGCCTTCGTGCTGATTTTTTTATTCGGGCTGGCGTGGGGCGCCCTCGCCGGGGAAAAGCCGATCCCGGCCGGTGAGGCAATCGCCAAAATCCGGGAGCAATGTTACGCCATCCTCCAGCAGGCGATGAAAAGCGAGGAAGCGTTTATCCGGGCCGGCGCGGTCCGGGCGGTGGGAGAATCCGGAGACCCCACGCTCATCCCCCTCCTCGAACAAGGCACGCAGGATTTTTATCCCACCACCCGCCAGTTCGCCTTGCAGGGCATTTCCAGTTTATCCAAAGAAAAAGCCAAAACCCTGGCGCGCGAGCGTTTGGACGATTCCAATGTCTGGGTGAAAAGTACCGCGCTGGATCTTCTGGCTGAACTGGGCGACACGGAAGCCATCCCCGCCATCCAACCTCTGCTGAAAGCGCCGGACCGTATGGTGCGCCTCGCCGCCGCCTATGCACTGGTGCGATTGGGAATGAAGAAATACTTCAATGAACTTGCCGGCTCTGCCCAGGGCGGCAATGTCGTTCACCGCTTTCAGGTGATCGCGTATCTAGGCAAGATCGGTGATGAAGCATCGGTGCGCCTGTTGAAGGAACTGTTGGAATCCGACGAGGAGCAAGTGTTGTCCGCCGCATTAAAAGCCATCGGCGACAAAGCGGATATGGAATTATTCCGTCCCCTGCTCAAGCTGGGTCTTCACACCAGCCCCCGGGTCAGGCGCAACGCGGTGCTGGCGCTCGGTTATCTGCCACCCAACGCGGTGAAGAAACAGGTGAAGTTGTTCTGCAGCGACCCGGCCCCCCTGGTGAAACTGTCCGCCGCTCTGAGTATGCATCGCCTGGGTTTCGCCGACTGCAACACGATATTCGAGGAGTTATCGGATCATAAGGATTATGCGGTTCGCGCCTCCACCGCGCGCGTGCTGGGAGAGGCGGACATTCCCGAGCGTACGCGGCTGTTGGCGAAAGCGTTGGGGGACGCCAACTCGCGCGTCCGCACCGCCGCGGTCCGCGCCGCCGGTATGATGGGCGGACCCGAAGCCTTTCAACTGCTGATCCAGATGCTCGACGACCCGCAGGAAGTTATCCGCGCCTACGCCGCCGGTAATATTCTGAAATTGAT
>CBDVDB010000077.1:0-9054 GCA_965372625.1 uncultured Nitrospinaceae bacterium | reverse complement strand
ATTTCTCCGGAGTATGTTCTTTTGGTGGATATTGAGTTCACCATTCTTGGGGCGCGGAATTTCGGGCAGGATTACGCCCAGGACATTTATCTATGGATCAGGAAAAATTATTCCGTTCAAAAACAATTCGGGGCCCAACCCTTTACAGGGAAAGGTTTTGGAATTCAAATTTTAAAGAGAACCGGATGGGAAGAGGACTCATAGATGAGCGCTTTTAAAAATCTCTCCACCCCAGGGTTCAAGAAGCTGGATAGCAAAATCATCTGGGGGTTCTTAATTTTCTTGTTATCCCTGGGCTTCATGTCCTGGAAGAGTTGGCAGAAATGGCCGGACCTGATTATTGATTCCGGACAACAATTATATGTTCCCTGGCAATTATCCCAGGGCCAGGTCCTCTACACGGATATCCAATGGTTTTGGGGGCCGCTGTCCGCCTACCTTCATGCCTTCGTTTTCACTATTTTTGGTCCGGGCATTTTGGTTTTAGCGGTGTTCAATATTCTCCTGATTATTCTCCTGGGAGGCATCCTGTTTGGCCTGATCCGAAAAATCTCCGATGACCTCACGGGTATGGTCTCGGCGCTGGTCTTTATATTTGTTTTTGCATTTGGACAATATACCGAAAATGGAAGTTTTAACTTTGTCCACTCCTATTCTTATGAAATGAATCATGGAGTGTTCTTAAGCTTCATGGCCCTTTATCTGTTCACGAAATATTTGGAATCCCATAAGGATGCTTTACTTTGCAGTTTGGGATTCATCATGGGTCTGGTATTCCTCACCAAGCCGGAAGTTTTTCTTGCGGCATTTGTTTCCCTATCCATCAGCCTTGCGCTTCATGTTTATTTACAAAAAACTCCCGTCAGGATAATTCTTTTAAAGGTTTTCAAATATCTCGGTTCATTCACTATCCCGCTGGCCATGTTCACGATTTACTTCAGTTTCCATATGCCTTTGCGCGAAGCCTTATATTATATATTCAGCCCCTGGTTCCATATATTGAACCCCGTAAACAGGGACATTCCCTACTATCAAATCATATCCGGTATGAATGCTCTGGGAGACAACCTCCTGATCATGTTTTTATCCGCTTTGGTTTTTTTTATTTTACTGGCGGCGATGATCGCCCTGATAAAAATCAAACAGCTCGGGACCCCGCGCTCCAATCCCATTACCTGGATTTCAGTTATTTTTATAATTGGGGGAGCCCTGTATTTTTACAATGAAATTCCGTGGTTCAGCTTTACCCGTCCGCTACCCATTCTCACATTTATTTTTGGTTGTTTCCTTTTATATCGCCTGCTGAAGCGAAGGGACCGGGCAGACCCAAACCAAACTCTTGCTCTTTTCGCCTTCACGTTTTTCGGATTTTTGATGATGCTTAAGATATTCTTTTTAGTGCGGGTCATTCATTATGGATTTGCCCTGACCTTTCCCGCAACACTGGGTGCGGTTATTTTCCTGATTCATTATTTTCCAAAATTAATCGGCACGTCCGCTTTCTTCAAGCCGGCTCAGGTTTGCCTTCTTTCTATTATTTTTCTTTTCACTTTTTGGTCCGCCAGTTTTTCCATTACAGCGTATAACTTAAAACAATTTCCGGTGGGGGAGGGGAGAGACAAAATTCTGGATTATTCACCCCAATCTTCGTTGCATCAGGGGATTCATTCCCGAGGTATGATGGTCAAATACGCCCTGGAGGTCATCGACCAGGAAATGGACAAGGATGAGGAATTTGTCACCCTGCCGGATACCGTTATGTTGAATTATCTGTCCCGGCGCAAAAATCCAATCGGCACACTCTTCTTCAATTCCGGTATTGCCCCCATCGCCGGTGAAGAACGGTTGCTGAGTTCTCTTAAAGCCAAGCGGCCCAATTATATTATTTTCGTTCATCAGGATTTTTCTCACTATGGTTACCGCTTCTTCGGCAAGGATTACGCCACCGCCACCTACGATTGGATACAAGAGCACTACACGCCGTTCCGGCTAATAGGGCATGAGCCTTTCACCGACAAAGGCTTTGGCATTCAAATATTGAAAAAGGTCGTCGCAGGAAAGCAGGCTGTTCCGGATCAGCCCTGATTAATTTTCTGTGGGTTTTTTGAAGATCATGACAGCTTGACCGGCGCTTTTGCCGTCGCCCGAAACTTCTCAGCTATCCTCTGCCGGCTTTTTTCCGCGAAGGCCCGGCGGTCGGCCTCTCCCGTCACTTCCGGCAAAGCACACACCAGAACATCCAATCGGGGAGTCATCAGTATTTCCATCATATTTTTCCAGAAGGGCACATACATCTGCCAACAGGCCACTGAAGGCTTCTGGGCGTCAAGATAGCGAATCATAACGGGAACCACCGACCCCCTGGCCTGCACCACCGCTTCGAAAGCGGAAGAATTAAAGTGCTCGATCTGATTCCCCAAAGTGGCCCCGCCTTCCGGATACACAGCCACGGAATGTCCGGCGCGCAACCGGCCGGTCATGTCCCGGACCATGCCTAAAACCTGGGTCCGCCGCGTACGGTCGATGAATATGGTACCGCCCAACTGCGCGAGCTGTCCGATAAAGGGCCAACAACGAATTTCGCTTTTGGAAACGAACAATGTATCGAAACATGCGGCGGTCACAAAAATATCCACGGTGCCGATATGGTTGGCCACGATCAACGCGCCGCGGCCGGTCCGCTTCATCGAACCCTCCCGCTGAATGCGGACGTTCATCACCCAACAGCACATCTTGCCCCACAAGCTCATGGCGCGGGCAGTAATCGCATAGCGTGCATTTCGAAAAGGGAACAACACCATCACTATTACCACACCCATCACCGCGCCCCACAATTGGACCAGGGCCAGACCGATCAGCCTGGTTACCAGACGAAAAGTACGCATCCTGCCTCGTGTTTTGTTAAAAGTGTTCCGGAGCTTTCTTTATGAGTCCGGTGATATCCGATCCGACCAGTTGCCGGACCTCTTGCCAATAGGATTTTATCATTTTTGGCGCAGTGATCGCGCTGGAAATCGGACATCCCAAAAATTCCAGCATACTACCGGCGATGTGGGACCAGGCATGTTGAGCGCGCAACCACCCATAATGGATTTCATCAAAACCCAGAAAACGGTCCAAATCAGGAATCAAATGACTCTCTTTCGAAGCCGCCTCCCTTAAAAATTTATTGACTTGAATGATGGCCGCCGTCGCCTCATCATAGGACACCCGCGACGAGGGCAGCAAAAGAGTCCGAAGAATATAAAACCGGACAGGATGAATCCCTTTTTCAAAAGCCGCCGGAAGGGTAGTGTAAAAAACATCCGCCGGAATGGATCGCAGTTTGCCGAACACCTGCCGCATCGTCTCGATCAACTGCTCTGCCGATACGCCGTACATAATGTCGTTGCCGATATCGGTAACCAGCGCAATGACCCGGTAACCGGATTCCGATTTTCGTCGTGCCGCTTCGAAAATTTCGCTGGATTGAATGGGAGGATAAACGACATTCAACAAACCTCCGGAGGCACGATAGGCCCGGCCGGGGCCGGTAGCGACCATGAGTTCCATCGGCCGCGGATGCAGACACGCCTTCATATGCCGGGCCAGAGCAAACCACCCCAGGGAAAGATTACTGGCTCCCAGCAAAACCAGAAGAACCGGTGAATCCGGTTGCAGCGGAGAGGCTATCGCTGAATTTTCATCGTACTCCACGGTCATGGGCACTCACTCGAACATTCCCGAGGTTCTATCTTAATGGAAGTGCGGTTATTAAAGGAAGGTCCTTTTCGGCAGGTCAGGGATAGACACGGAATTTTTTCGGCAAGTTAAAATAGTCAGCTCTTTTTTCCAGGGCCTTATGCAGTTTTGAATAATGGTTAATCAACTTTCTAAAATTATTACGCTCTTTCGGCGCCATCATGTAATTATCGATTAAATTTCGATGATAACGCATCTTTTCGACATAAGTTTTGTATTTTTTCCGCCACCAGGCCTCATTATGCCCGTCCCATGTCATTTCCCCTCTCTTGGCAATGGGCTTCAGATACATCTTATTGTTGGTCCGGTCCATCTCCAACTTGAATTCTCCCAGGAAACTCATTCCCAGCAACCCGTCATCTCCCGTATCCTTGAAATGGGGGTTGGTGGAGGCTTCCACGCCGAACACCTCGGCCTTCCCTACTTTAATGGAATCCAGAAAAAACAATGGGCTTTCAACCATTCCGCCAGCGGTACTGGCTTGCATTGTGGGAAGACTTTTGTTACCCGAAACTCTCAGGAGTTTGCCCAATCGGTCGGACAGAACCACCAACGATGCACCGGTATCCACCATCAGCTTGGCTTTGATCCTTCCATTAAGCAGCACTTCCACGAGAAAATGCCCATCGCCGTAGGCTTCGACCGGGATCGCACCGCCGTCGTTCTTACTTTCTGGAATGTTCAGTTTGACCGGATCGGAGGGGTCCGCCGGCGCGCCATCCATTGTTTTCAATTCGTCCTTCTTGCGGTACTCGGCAGGAATTTTGGAGGCGTCATCGGTAAAGTGGATTTTACCGTCGCCATCTTTCCATTTATAAATAGTGGAATGGGAAGGAGCCGCAAATATAAAAACAACCAATACACCCACAGCACAGGAAATTTTGATCCAATATTTCAGAGGGAATAGATTTGACATAGACGCCTTGCGGTTGAATTTCCTCCAAAAGTCTTTCCCGACTTCCGGTTTCTTGTATCACAAGGTAAGGCAATTGAATGGCAATATCCACCTCATTTAAAGGGAACACCGCACTTCCCTGCGCTTCGGCGAGGCTCTCATTGCCCTTTGCCGGAGCTGATATCCGGCAATACATGCAAAAAAAAGTTTACGGGTTTCGAGGGGGTCTGAATCAAGGCTGTTCAGGGCAGGAGAGGGGTCCATTGACAAGCGTCTCCACGACACAAGGACCGCCCACCCGGGGTTGGAAAATATTATTCCAGCGTTTCAAAGGATATCGGATTGACATAGACATCCCGCGGTTTGATGCCATCCGAAGGCCCAACGACGCCTTCGCGTTCCATAATTTCGACCATGCGCGCCGCCCGGTTGTAGCCCACGCGCAGTCTCCGCTGGATCATGGAGATCGAAGCCTGGCGTTCGCGCGCGACCAGGGCGACGGCTTCATCGTATTTCTCGTCAAACTCTTCATCGTCCTCTTCCACGCGGGCGGCTTCGACGACCTGGTCGAACACATCCTTCTCGTATTCGGGATCCCTTTGTTGACCCTTGATGAATTCCAGGATCCGGTTGATTTCCTCGTCGCTGACCATGGCGCCGTGGATTCTCTGAACCTTGGAAGTTCCGGGCGGCAGAAACAGCATGTCCCCCTTGCCCAGCAACTTCTCCGCCCCGATGCTGTCCAGAATCGTGCGGGAGTCCACACGCGAAGTCACCTGATAGGAAATCCGCGCCGGAAAATTGGCTTTGATGATTCCGGTCAACACATCCACCGACGGCCTCTGCGTGGCGACGATCAGGTGAATGCCCGCCGCCCGGGCCATCTGCGCCAGGCGCGTCAGCGAGTCCTCGACGCCCTTGCAGGCCACCATCATCAAATCCGCCAATTCATCGATGATAATTACAATGTAAGGAAGTTTGGTAAGGATTTTTATCTCTGGCTTTGGAAATTCCGATTCTTCATTCGGGTACGCGGTTATCTCCATTTCCGCCGCCGAAACTTTCTTTTTCATTTTCCAGTTTTTAGGTTTCTTTTTCCGGCCGCTCTCCAGATTCAATTTTTCCACCAACTGGTTGAAACCGGAAATATTGCGGACGGATTGTTCAGCCATCAATTTGTACCGCCGCTCCATTTCCGCAACCGCCCATTGCAGGGCTCCCGCCGCTTTCTTGGGGTTGGTCACCACCGGCGCTATCAGATGCGGTATGCCGTCGTACATGTTCAACTCCAGCATTTTGGGATCGATCATGATCAACTTCACTTCTTCCGGGGAGGCATTGAGGAGCAGACTGCAGATCATGGTATTGATGCCGACGGATTTACCGGAGCCGGTGGAGCCGGCCATCAACAAATGCGGGACCCGCGCCAAATCCTGGGTGACCGGCCCGCCGATGTGATCCTTACCCACCGCCAGGGCCAGCTTGGAATGGGCTTCCTGAAACGAATCCGAGCAGATGATTTCCTTAAAGGAAACCGTTTCACGTTTGGGGTTGGGCAACTCGATCCCCACCACCGACTTGCCGGGAACCGGAGCCAGAATCCGGACACTGGGAGCGCGCATCGCCAGCGCCAGATCATCCGTCAACGACAGGATGCGGCTGACCTTGATCCCCGATCCCGGTTCAAACTCGTACAAGGTGATCACCGGACCCGGCAATACCTGAACGATCCGCCCTTCCACTCCAAAATCGGCAAGCTTCTTTTCCAGAATGGTGGAGTTGCGCATCAACTCCTCCCGCATCTTCGATACATTCCGCACTTCGGACGGGTCGTTTAACAATGTGACAGGCGGCAACTGGTAATCCCCGGTCTCCTGCGCAAAAGGAAAATTTTTCTGAATGGCGAATTCTTCTTTCTTCTCCGCTTCCGTTTCTTTTTCCTTTCTCCGCGATCGGGGAAAATCGTCCAGGGTTTTTGGGACGGGGGACAGCAGTTCGCGTGAAACGATAACAGGCTCGCTGAACTGGCGGAACTTCACTTTTTCCCGGCGGGCCGACTGCCAGATATGAACCGTCTCCCACAACCAGTCCTTGCTTTCACCAATGATCTGCGCCAGCAATGTTCCCACGGCGCGGATACTTTTCAACACCCACCGGAACAGGACCACAAAAGCCAGCCCGGTGGTTTGAAACAGCTGGTCGGCTGGCACGCCGGACATGGCCAGAGCGGCAACAAACATCGTCACTATCAAAACCAGATGCGCGCCGACGACACTCAGCCAGAGAACCAACCATTGGGACGCGTGCGCCCCGACCAGGCCTCCGGTCTCAATACTTTTTCCGAAAAAGGGATCCTGATCAAACTGCAGGGCCAGCAAGGAACACAAGGCCGCGAGAAAAATTGTACCGAAACACAAAACCAGCGGCCAGCGCCGAAACTCCTGTCCGCGAACCACCGCCCAACCCACAAGAATCGCTACCAGGGGAAAAGCAAACGCTCCGGTGCCGAACACCCGGACCAACGCGTCGGCCAGATAGGAACCCACCAGCCCTCCGTAGTTATGTATAGCTGCGTCCTGGGAAGAAAACTGATGAAAAGAGGGATCGAGAGGGGAGTAGGAAATCATGGAAAGCAGCGCAAATAGCGCGAAACCGATGGTTCCGAGGCCCAGGAAATCCCGGGTCAGGCTATGGGATTCATTTTCACTCATTGTTTTTTTACTCGTGAATTTTTGTAGGTTATCAATCGTTGGACGGTATCCTGCGAAATGGTGTTCCGGACTTCATGCATATCGTCCGGCGCGGGATAATCCAGGTTGTAGTGCAGGCCGCGGCTTTCTTTTCTTTCCAGGGCGCCATTGATAATCAGCTGGGCGGTGAGGGCGATGTTTCTCAACTCCAACGTGTCGCGGGTGATATTGAAACTCCAGTAATATTCCTTGATTTCTTCCAGTAGCATCTCCACCCGGCGGCGGGCCCGGAATAATCTTTTATCCGTGCGGACGATGCCGACATAATTCCACATCAGCCGCCGGATTTCGTCCCAGTTGTGGGAGACCACGACGGACTCATCGCTTTCCACCGCATCTCCGCTGTCCCATTCCGGCAGGTGTTCCTGAAGCTGTTCCAACTCTTTGGCAGGTTGCATCAATTCGGCGGCTTTGGCGGCGGCCCTATGCGACAACACCAATCCCTCCAACAGGGAGTTGCTGGCCAGCCGGTTGGCCCCGTGCAATCCGGAATAACAGACTTCGCCCGAAGCGAACAGGCGCTGCAGGTTGGTCTGGCCGTGCAAGTCCACCATCACCCCCCCGCACATGTAATGGGCCGCGGGCACCACCGGAATCTGCTGTTCGGTCATATCGATCCCGAACGATTTGCAGGTTTTGTAAATATTCGGAAAGCGTTCCCGTGTGCGGTAGCCTTCCAGATGGGTGACGTCGAGGAACACACAGTCGTCACCGCTTTTTTTCATTTCATAGTCGATGGCACGGGCCACCACGTCGCGCGGCGCCAGGCAACCGAGCGAATGATATTTTTCCATGAAGGTATCGCCGTTTTTCATGCGCAGAAT
This sequence comes from uncultured Nitrospinaceae bacterium, assembly GCA_965372625.1. GTDB lineage: Bacteria > Nitrospinota > Nitrospinia > Nitrospinales > Nitrospinaceae > SZUA-226. The sequence goes on along the minus strand of CBDVDB010000077.1, from coordinate 844 downwards.
GCCCCCCTCCCCGCGCACCGCTTCCGAAATCAGGAAGGACTTGGCCTGCGGATGGTACAGGCAGGTGGGGTGAAACTGGAAAAATTCCATATTGGCGATCCGGGCTCCGGCGCGATAAGCCAAGGCGATGCCGTCACCGGTGGCGGTATCGGGATTGGAAGTGTAGATGTACACCTTGCCCGCGCCTCCCGTTGCCAGCAAAATCGCTTTACCGGTGAAAGTGATCACCTCGCCGGTTTTTTCGTTCAGGGCGTACAGGCCGAGAGCTTCATCCTGGGGACTTCCCGGTTGAATGGCGGGATCGATATTGGAGCGGGTGATGATATCGATCCCCATATGATAGGGATAGATTTCAATATTCGATTTGGTGCGCACGGCCTCGATCAGGGTGCGTTCGATTTCCCAGCCGGTGAGGTCGTCGGCATGCAGGATGCGGCGCTTGGAATGGCCGCCTTCGCGAGTCAGGTGAAAGCTGTCTTCGCCCTGGGTGCGGGTAAATTTGGTTCCCAGGCGGATCAATTCGCGCACCCGGGCGGGCCCTTCGCGGATGATGCAACGGACCACGTCCTCCTTGCACAGCCCGCGGCCGGCCTCGATGGTATCGGTCACATGCAGATCCACCGAATCGTCCTCCGCCATGACCGAGGCAATCCCCCCCTGAGCATAACGGGTAGCGGACTCCTCCACGGCATCCTTGGTGATCAGAGCGACGGAGCCGTATTCGGCAATCTTTAAGGCAAAGGTAAGACCGGCGAGGCCGCTGCCGATCACTATGTAATCCCGAGCGACTTTCATACCCGTCATTATATGGACTTAAGCCTTTAAAATCAATAGGATATTAGCT